>JAAZBV010000131.1 GCA_012513605.1 Desulfatiglans sp.
GTGGTGTTCCTGTCGGCCGTAACCGACTCCTCCGTAGAAACTGCAGATGTTAAATCCGAGATTGTGCCCCAGAAGAATCGCTTCTTTTTCGATCTGTACCGCTAATTCACGTGTGGGAGCGATTATCAATGACTTTTTACCTTTGAGCTCACCACGGAGCAGAGCGAAAATTGAAACCAGAAAAGCAGCAGTTTTACCGGTGCCAGTCTGAGATTGCACAAATACATCTTTTCCCTTAATAGTGTGAGCCAGGGTCTGCTCCTGGACCGGCATGCACTCACTGTAGCCGGCTTCTTCCAGTGCCTGAATTATTTGATCATCAAGATCGAATTCGGAAAACTTCATTTATTCTCTTTCCTGCACCCTTCTTTTGGAGTGCTAAAAAATTGTGGTTAGTAATTCGGGGGTGTTGCTCCTAAATATTCTCAAACATTCATAACACGAAGCATATTCATAATGAAGAGTGATAAAGAAGTAATCAAAAAAAATTTTCTGCAAATGCAGAATCCCCTTAAAATATCTCTAATATTTCGTTTATTAGTCTTATTAATTATCCGGGTAAGGATTCAAGTGGAAAATCATTGCCCTGAGGTGATTAAACTAAGATTATAATATATGTTTAACCGTTTGGCCAGTATTTTCTCATTTTAATGAAATTTCTTACCTAATAAGGTATCTGATGGCAAAAAAAATAACGAAATAATATCAAATCGGAAAAAATAGGAACTAATATCAAAACAATATCTAATCAGAAATAATATGAAAAAATATTTAAACGAAGAACCGGCAGTGAAAAAGCTCCTTTTACTTTTCTATTTATTGAACCGATTTTTTATATGCTTCCGTGTATTTAAATATTCCTTTAATTTCTTTTATTGCATAACCTGCTGGCCATCCCAGATCGTTAGTGTAGTCGTAAATAACAAGCCACACTTTAAAATGCTCCATATCTACAATCAGTGGTGGTTTCAGTTCAATAAGCGAATACCAGGAGTCTTTCTCTCTATCAAGTATGGAGATGACGTCATCGCCTGCGAAATAAGCTTTGCAGGTGAGTGTATCTCCAGGAGCGACTTCCGCAAAAGGCTCATAATGCACTCCTATTACTCTGAGCTTGCTGTCCTCAATTTCCATGAATTCTTCATAGTATATGCATGACAAGAAACAGGCAGAACCGCAAATGACCATATTTTTCAGTATTTTTATCATTTTGAAACAGTCCATCTTAAAACTCCAGTGTAAATCCAACAGATACAGAAGGATATGCTGCTACACCCTGAAAGCGAGAGTAATCATAACTGTAGGTTGGCTCTTCGGCAGGGAAATATATGGGAGTACCATCATTTTTTTCGATAAATTGAAGAAAATGCAATATTCTTTCGAATCCGGTATATAGAATGATAATAAATCTTGGAAAAATGAGTCTCTATTCATATCTGAGATCCAATCCTATGAATGGAGGATACTTTTCAGAATTTTTTTCTCCATATTCAGGTTGGTACCAGAAATTTGAGGCATCATAATAGGACACTTTCTTTACCGGAGTATAAGGGTAGCCATCTGTATACTGAAACCGCATTCCTATATTGTTACCTTTAGGTAGATTAAATGAAGTAACAAGCTGCAAGTTGTTAAGTATATTCTTTTCGAAAACAGTCCATTTCATTTCACTGAAATTATAGCGTTCACTGTAAGCCAATGAATAGCTTAACCACCCGGAGAAACATCTGCCCTGATCATGCCTCAGGAAAATTTCAAGCCCCTTCATCCTCGCTTTACCGTCTGCTCTCATCCTCTTTCAGCTCCTTCCAAAGGACATCCTGTGCTTTATCCCATTGTTTATTCAAATAACCCTGAATGTCAAAAGAAAGAAGGTCTGAAATTTGCCACTGATAACCGATAGAATATTGCGAGCTTCTGGCTGGA
>JAAZBV010000132.1 GCA_012513605.1 Desulfatiglans sp.
TACCATTTTGATTCTTGGACAGCACTGCTGGCAATAACCTGTTTTTTGAATACGCCGTTTTGTTAACTTAACTACTTGTTTTTACTTGATGCAATATCAAATTTTCATTTATCTTGGACAGCAATGACGCAAAATATACCCTCAAAACAAACGATGGGGCGCTTATCCAGGTGCAGAACCGTGTTTTAATGCACATGTCAAAGGACGGCACACCTCCCTATACACGGTCTGTGATAGACTTTGAGGCGCCTTCGGAAAGTAAACATGCATGGCTCAATCATGCTATTTTCCTGGGCACACTTACAATGCCTAAAAAGATGCCTAAGGACAATCCTTTTGTGATTATCAGTGTGTACAGGGTGAAATAACGCAGAGCGCAGAAGACAAAGCGCAAAGCGTAGTATATTCATCTCTTTCGCTATGCGCCATGCCCTATGCCTTTTTAAAACAGGAAGGAATATGAAAATATTATTTTTGTTTATAGTAAGTTTATTTCTTTCAACAAGTTCTTTCGGGCAGCCATTGCCCTATAAAAATCCTGATTTAAGTTCGGAAGAGCGGGCAAAGGATCTGATTTCAAGATTAACCCTTGAAGAAAAGGCCGCCCTGATGTGTGACGTATCGGATGCAATTCCCCGCCTAGGTATAAAAAAATTCAACTGGTGGAGTGAAGCACTGCACGGCCTCGCAAATAACAGTGATGTTACTGTTTTTCCTGAGCCAATAGGCATGGCAGCCTCATTTAATGATGAACTGGTTTATAAGATATTCAACGCAGTATCTGATGAAACCCGTGCCAAATACAATGAGTCGCAGCAAAAGGGGCTTGAAAACCGGCGTTTTTTGAGTCTTTCTGTATGGACACCCAATATTAATATCTTTCGTGATCCCCGCTGGGGCCGTGGTCAGGAGACCTATGGCGAAGACCCTTTCCTTATGTCCAGGATGGGTGTTTCAGTAGTAAAAGGGCTTCAGGGGCCTGGCGATGCAAAATACCGCAAACTGCTTGCATGTGCCAAGCACTATGCAGTGCATTCAGGGCCTGAATGGAGCCGCCACTCCCTTAACATCACAGATCTAGAACCAAGGGATCTTCATGAAACCTATCTGCCTGCATTCAAGGCCCTGGTTCAGGAGGCTGATGTCCGCCAGGTAATGTGCGCATATCAGCGTCTGAATGATGAACCATGCTGCGGTAATGAACGCCTGCTCCAGAAGATTCTTCGTGATGACTGGGGCTTTAAACATGTTGTTGTCTCCGATTGCGGAGCAATAGACGATTTTTACAGGAGCCATAAGGTCTCATCCGATGGGGTGCATGCATCTGCAAAAGGTGTTCTGGCAGGGACAGATGTGGAGTGTCAGTGGGCTAGTCACAACTATAAAAAACTCCCAGAGGCTGTTGAGAAGGGGCTTATAACCGAGGAAGAGATCAACACACGGTTGAAGCGTGTGCTGACCGGGCGTTTTGACCTGGGCGAGATGGATAATGATGAACTTGTTCCCTGGACTAAAATTCCGGTGTCAATCGTTAATAATGAAGATCACAGGAAACTCGCCCTTGATATGGCACGTGAATCAATGACGCTTCTTCAGAATAAAAACAATATCCTGCCCTTGAAAAAATCCATCAAAAGGCTGGCTGTTATCGGGCCTAATGCCGATGATAAACCGGTGCTGTGGGGGAACTATAATGGAACCCCCGTAAGGACGATCACAATCCTTGATGGCATCACATCAAAGCTTTCATCTAATAAAATTATTTATGACAAAGGCTGCGACCTTGTTGAAGATAAGGTTACTCAAAGCTATTTCGAGCAGTGTTCCTTTGAAGGTAAGAAGGGTTTTAAGGCTACCTACTGGAACAACCCTGACCTAAAGGGAGAAGTTGCTATCACACAGCAGATAGAAAACCCCATTAAACTAACAACCGCAGGGCAGCATGAATTTGCTTCAGGGGTCAAGCTTGAAGGTTTTTCAGCCAGGTATGAAACGGAATTCACCCCGTCCGTAACCGAGGAGATTGTATTCAAATGCGGGGCAACAGGGGCATTTGAGCTGGTTGTTAATAACAAATCCATCACAAAGTACAGCAACTGGCGAACACTGCCTGCAAGGATTCCTTTTAAGGTTGAAAAGGGGAATAAATACAATATTGAAATCCTCTATACCCAGCAGAACGACTGGCAGGCAAGCATAGAATTCGACTTTGGAAAAGAGGTCGATATGGACTATAACGCTCTTATCGAAAAACTTGAGGGAACTGATCTGGTAGTATTTGCTGGCGGTCTTTCAGGTAACCTCGAAGGTGAAGAGATGCCTGTTTCATACCCCGGTTTCAAGGGTGGTGACCGCACTGATATAGAACTTCCAATGGTACAGCGCAACTGTTTAAAGGCGCTCAAGGAGGCAGGTAAAAAGATTATTTTTGTAAACTGCTCCGGTTCAGCCATTGCCCTTACCCCTGAAACCGAGACCAGCGATGCTATTCTACAGGCATGGTATCCGGGTGAATCCGGAGGACAGGCGGTTGCCGATGTGCTCTTTGGTGATTACAACCCATCAGGAAAACTGCCGGTCACCTTTTATAAAAGTTCGAATCAGATAAATGATTTTGAAGATTACTCCATGAAGGGCAGGACATACCGCTATATGAATGATGCACTCTTCTCATTTGGCTATGGATTAAGCTATACAAGGTTTGAGATCGGTGAGGCAAGTGTAAACAGAACAATAATAAAGGCTGATGAAACCGTCCGGTTGACCGTACCTGTAAAAAACAGCGGTAAACATGACGGCACAGAGGTGGTTCAGGTTTATGTGAGAAAAATGAATGATATTGAAGGGCCTCTTAAGACCCTTCGCGGCTTTAAGCGTGTGGATATAAAGACAGGTAAAACAGGGCAGGTTACTATTGACCTTCCGCCTTCTTCATTTGAATTTTATGATCGGGAGCAGAGGAAGATGGCTGTGACGCAAGGAGAATATGAAGTGTACTATGGTAACAGCTCTGACATAAAAGATCTGAAACCGTTTAAAATAACAGTTCAATAAAGAATGTTTGGGGGAGATGATTGTGTTTTATTTAAAGACAAGGAATGGAAGATTGAAATGTCATTCCCGCGAAGGTGCATTGGCGTCAAGCTAAGCGACAAATATGGTTTAAATGTTTGTAATAGTTGATTCTTCCTTTTCGTTTTTCATAGCAACAATGGCGTAGTATTACATGTTCAAGTAATAGTTCAGTCTGGTTACCA
>JAAZBV010000133.1 GCA_012513605.1 Desulfatiglans sp.
ATACTTTCGATAAGCATGAATCATATCCTCCTTCCCATAGGTTAGTCACCAACAGGAAGTACTTGATTTGATTCATGCTTTCAAGTTTTTTATTAACCTGGCACCCACAAATTCTTGTGAGGAGCCATTAATTAATCAGGTATCCATTTTATTATTGGAGGGAGACATGAAAAAATTATCTAATAATAGACTATTACAATTTAAACACATTAGCTGTCTGGTATTGGCTCTTTTTTTTATCAGCGGAGGTATGGCTTTAGCAGAGAAGGGAAAATTAAAAAAGGGTGATGTCACTAATGATGGCCTGACAGTGTTGAAGACAACAGGTTTTACTGAAACACAGATTAAAAGTGACGTCACCTGGGCTGAGTACACCAAATATCAAATATCTCCGGTTGAGGTGAGTTTCAGGAAGAACTGGAAGCGAGACTACAATCGTGGTCAAAAAAGTCTGGCAGCACACGTAATGGATGAGGACATGGTAAGGATAAAAGAGACCATGGGGAAAATTGTATTTGAAGAATTTGATAAGGCTCTTCAGGAAAAGGGCGGCTTCAAAAAGGCGGATCAGGCCGATTCAAATACACTTCTTTTTAAACCCAGGATAATCGATCTGGATGTATACGCCCCTGATGTTCAAGGTTCGTCAGTCATCTCCAGAAGCTATGTCAGGCAGGCTGGTCGTGCCACATTGTTTTTAGAGGTTCACGATGCGGTAAGCGGAGAAATCATTGGCCGCTGGATAGATACCAGGGAGGATCCGGACAGAGGTTATTTTGACTGGGCAAACCGGATAACCAATTCTGAACGGGCCAAGCTTGCTGTTGGTCTCTGGGTAAGACGTTTAATCGAAGGTCTGGAAAATTTAAAGGCTGGAAATTGAGTTATATCTTGTTTATTCGGAAAATTTCAACGCTTAACAAACTAAAGAAAAGGCCCGTTAATAAAATTGTTAACGGGCTTTTTTATTGAAGAGCTAAATTAATTCAGTTTTTAAAACCAGACTTTTGCTGCCAGGTAGAATCTTCGACCAAGAATATCGTGGCTGCCAATATAACTACCAAGAGCATTGTTAGTTGAATTTGCACCAGTAGGCTTCGGTTTGGCGTAAAGCAGATTATCGATACCAAAGCGCAATTCCATGTTATCTCCCAGGATATAGCGACTAAATAAATCAAATTGATTATAGGATGCTACCCCTTTAACATCGGGTGCACTACCAGGCGCTGGATCAAGTGATGGCAGATACCTCCAGCGTAAACCAGCGGAGAATAGGCCGTGGCTATAGGAAAGGTTGGTAAGCACTCGGTAATCAAAGGATGAATTGCTTACTGTTCCGGTGTAGTCAACCTCTGCTGCTCCCGCATATGGTGATATAGCATATTTTTCGAGTTTACTATACAGCACATTCACACCCAGACGCCCGGGAATAAAATCAAGTCCGATGTCAGAGAAATCTGAATTCCAATCGAGTTGAATATCAAATCCCTCAGAGAACAGTGCCCCCTGGTTCATGTAGGCTGCAAGGTATTTTCGGTCGGCGCCGAAAACATTCATTCCATCGTCTATGTACTCCCGTTTAATGAGATCGCAATAGGGGTTGCCGGCTGCCAGTTGCTCGCCTGTGTAGGTTCCTGGAGCTGAGCCTATTAAGGGGTTGTACTGGGCATCCAGACATTGCTGATATACCGTACCATGACCGGGGGAGCCAATCGCACCCTCAACTTCAATATCGTAATAGTCAATAGAAAGCCGAAAATTTTCCAGGGCCGGCGCCTTAAAAGGCGAGTTGATAACTACCCCAAAGGTCTTGGTATCGGCTGTTTCAGATGCCAGGTTTGGATTTCCCCCTGTTACTCCCAAGACAAAGGGAAAGTAAAACGTTCCACCAAAGACATTATATGCCCAGTCATTTGCACTGGCCCCGGGCACGTACAGGGCAAAGTTAGCCGGCGCGCCATCGCGGACCATCAAGTGTTGACACAGGGTCTGCACATTCAAGCGGTTGGGGTTATCAGCTTTATTACCCCAAGGCGCTACTTGATCCCAGCTACCACAGGCATCTGCGCCTATTGTAATGGTACTGGCTCCTGTTGGCATAAACAGCTCGGCCATATTGGGGGCACGGTTTGCATACTGGAAACCCCCGCGTAAACGAATCCAGTCAATGACTTCCCAATCAGCCATTACCTTATAGGTATCCTCTTTTGGCGCGTTGCTGTAATCCGATATACGATAACCTGGTTCAAGGGTAAAACTTTTTATCAAAGGTAAGTCTTTGAGTACCGGGATTAAAAGCTCGCCATAAATCTCTTTTACATCGGTACTCCCGTCGACAGGCACTGGTAACGCAATATTACCAACTACCTCGGGAAAATTTTGGTTCGCATTAAAACCAGAGTCGGGATTAAATCGAAAATTTTCCTCGCGATAATTGACACCTAATGCATACTTAATCTTTTCGGACCAGGGCAATTTAAAAAGGCTGCCCTGTATATTGGCTTCAAAATTATTTTGTTCCAGTGTTGTGATGGAGTTCATGCGAAGGGTCATGTAATCGGCACAATCCTGACTGACGTAAGAAGATGTGTTGACACTGCCATCCGCGTTAAATACAGGAATTCCACTTTCACATTTAGCGATAACGGATGTTGCATACCCCCCTGACCAGCCCTTGCCATACTGGTCGGCTTCATATATTTCCTGAGACCTTGTTAATTGTGTAAAACCTTCGTGTTGCTGAACGTTGATCGTTGACTTGCCGTGAGAATAATACACGTCCCAGGTCCAGTCTTCGGTGAACCCGGATCCAAACTTACCACGCAGACCACCGCTTACCTGAAATACGTTACTTGTTGTAAGTGTCTCATAAGGCGGTAAATAATGCATAGCTTGTTCCAAGGTCCAGTTCGCATCCGGATTTGGTCGCGAATTTAACAAATCGGCCAATCCGGCAGGCACCGGATGATGAGCAAAACCAGCGGGCCCTTGACCGAATAGCTCCGAATCGGGGTCGTCATAAAGCTGATTATAGGGCATTTGTATAGCCCAGATGTTAAAAAACTGCTGCTGGTTGGCGATCGCCAGGGCCTTGTTCTCAGAATGGCGCAGATCCATATAAAACTCGATGGAATCGGTAAAGCTGTAACTTCCTGATCCAAAAATCGAATACCGCTCCAGGGGCATCTGCAGAAAGCTCAGGTCTTTATTGAAATAGGTAAGGCCCCCACTGTCCGGACTGATTTTAAAACCGGAATCATATCCTATTGGACCAGTATAAGGGTGGGCCGTATTTAAGGGATCCGCATCGGCAAATATGTTGCCATTTTGATCGACGCGGTACATAGAGGCACTCCATAAAGTTGGCAGATTAGTGGTACCCGGATTAAAGCCGATCAGCTTGGAAGAGCCTAATTCCTGTCCGCCGCTATAAGAAACGGTGCCGGGGTCTCTCCAGCCATCCCTGATAAATTTGCGATCTTTACTCATGACAGTATTTCGATCCGCATAGTTAAAACCCATCATGACATTGCCGCGGCCATCAGCGACCTCGGAGCCCAACAGAGCACTTAATTGAAATTCTTCGCCGTCACCCTCTTCGGTAATGCCATATTGGGCATCAAATGTCGCGCCTTTGAAGTTTTTTTTCAGTATCAAGTTCACAACACCGGCAATAGCATCTGCACCATAAACGGCGGCGGCGCCACCGGTGATGACCTCAACGGATTCGATGGCAGCGGCGGGGATGGTGTTGAGGTCTACCACCAGCGCAGCATTCATAGGCTGAACACGTTTACCATCAACCAGAACGAGGGTTCTATTTGTTCCCAGACCTCTCAGGTTTACTGTTGCGGCACCAGGTGCTGCCGTCGCTGAAGGAAGTGGTGTGCCGGCATCACTGAGCAGTGATTGAGTGCCTGCGGGAGTGAATTGCGGCAATTGGTTAAGCGCCGATTCTATACCGATATTGGATCGTTCTTCGAAGATCTCAGCTTTAACTGTGACGATTGGACTTGATGACTGATAATCGCGACGAGGGATTCTTGAACCGGTGACTACAATTTCTTCCAGTGTGAACTCTCCTTCATCCGAAGCCTTATCCTCTTGCCCCATTGCCATACCGCACGTAAGTGCCAACCACAAGATTAACATGGAATGAAAAGATCGTTTAAATAGAGTAAGCCACTTTTTTGTCATTTTCATTTTTCCCCCTCTTAATAAAAATAAGTTAATATTACTCAACTATTTTTTTTTATTATAGAAAGTTGAGCTGCCTCTTGAGAGAAAACTTATTTTTTATGCAGCCCGATACAAGCGGCTACAAAAAATCAAAATGCTAAACTAAAGATAGAATCCGCAAAGAGCCTGTATGTTTAATAAATTTGACTTTGTTAAAGGGGCTGTATGTATGAGTAGTAAGTTAGTGTGAGGACCGTTCAACAGGAGATTGAAATTGTCACCGGGAAAATTTTTTAGCACCCTGTTTATAGAAGAAAACATATTTGCCGACCATGAAAACATATTGAAAGTTAGTAGAACTCTCTGATTACACAGTAAAACAGCAATACATAAAACCGGGCTAAAAAAACCTTTTAATACAAAATCCTGTAAGACATCAAAAAAGTCAGGTAAGGCAAAAATATTTCTATATATAGTTGAAGGCTGCTAATGTGTCAAGCTACTTAAAGAAATAATAAAATTATAATTTTCAAATATTCCAATAACTTTCTATGACACTTACAAGATTGTTATTTGAAAAATATCTTTAGTTGTCAGAACTTTGTCAAAGTTTACCTTACTCCCTATTAATAGTAAAATTCGAATATATCGTTTGACATTTCATTTAAAATATTGTGGATGCTGAAGTAAGTCTTTATAATAAATTTTATATATGAGTTTTCCATCAACATTTTTATCTGGCTTTCGGGATTTTTTTACACAAATGGAGGTATTAAAATGTCATGTGAAAATTGCAGGTTCCGTTCAAGGTATGACAAGGACCCAAAGTCATTTCTTGGCAGGATATGGCGATGGCATATAGGATTTTGTCCGGGCTGGAAGCAATATTACAAATCTCTTTCTGATGATAAGAAATTTGAACTAACAAAGATGTATAACCTGAAATAAAATTAGAATTTTTAATCGAATTCTGCAAAATGCAGATATTTTTAAACAAAAATTATAGGAGAAGTCATGGAAACTAAAAAAACAGATCAGGCTGGCCTTTCACGGAGGACATTTCTGGCAGGTACTGCCATTGCTGCTGTGGCTGGTGCCGCAGGTATCAAAAATATTGCCGTTGCAGCCGCAAGCACTGCGGAAGGTACTGTTTCACCGGTTGAGACAGTCAATAAATACGGTTCGGATCTCTTGAACATGCTTGTCTTAAGGACATACCCTATTGCAATAAAGATGCTTAAGGATGAAACAGAGATACCTCAGGGGGCAGTCAGACCCAAAAAAGACCTTGGAGAACATTATTCCGCCTGTCAGGCCTTTGGTATTGTCCGCCGCCGCGGCACCTCCCTTGCCATGTTTATAGAAGATCACTGGTGTTTTGAGCCTATTATTGGTTACGGCCTGGTGGAAACACCAAAGGATTTTCTTGAGGGTTCGGGCAGCGACTTTTTTATCCAGAATAGAGAGGCTGCAAAGGCGAGAAACATGTCCATGCCGGTGCTGCCACACGGAAAATATGCCGGAATGGTACTTGCCCCTTTACACAAGGCCAATTTTGAACCTGACATTACAGTCATTTACTGCAATGCAACCCAGCTCAGGCATATGCTGTTTTGCATGATGCGAAAAAACGGCTACACGGTATCATCCAACCTCGACCCTCTATGGTCATGTGTGCACTCTGTTGTGCCCTCCCTCTTAACAGGAGAATGTGAGGTTACAGTGCCTGACCCGGGCGAATTTGAAAGGGGAGGGGTGGGTGATGATGAGATGATGTTAACGATCCCAAAAGGCAGGATGGAAGAGCTTATGAGCGGTGTATACCACTATGACAAAATGGGTATGGGTTACCGCAGCTTTGGCCGTGATATAAGAGGTAATTTCAAGCAGCCTCCATATTATAAAGAGTATTTTAAAAAGTGGGGGCTTGATACAGAGTAATAGATCCCTGAAAGGATAAGATCATGGAACTTAAAGGTAAAAAGGTCATAATACTTATAGAAAACATGTATAATGAGCTTGAATACTGGTACCCCTTTTATCGCCTGAAGGAGGCCGGTGCAGAGGTTATAACGGTCGGCTCCGGAAGCTCCCAGTACACATCAAAGATCGGGTTTCCTGCAAAGGCAGACACAGGAGCAAAGGATGTAAATATGACCGAATTTGACGGTGTAGTAATACCCGGCGGTTATGCCCCCGATATCATGCGCCGCTACCCTGAAATGGTTAAGCTTGTAAAGGATGCTGATGATGCGGGTAAGGTAATTGGAGCAATATGCCATGCGGGATGGATGCTTGCCTCTTCAAAAATATTGAAAAACCGCCGTGTTACCTCATTTTTTGCTATTAAAGATGATCTTACCCATGCAGGGGCCGAATGGGTGGATGAAGAGGTGGTAATCGACCGGAATCTTATTACAAGCAGAAAACCGGATGATCTGCCTGCCTTTATGAGGGCGGTTATTACAGTGTTAAAAACTATTTAACCGGAATATGAAAATATCTGAATAGCAGCATGCAACCATTAACAATACCGGGTAAGCATGGTAAAAAAGAAAATATCACACATTGAGATTGATAGGTATATCTCTAATTTCCCAAAGGATGTTCAGGGTATCCTGAAAAAGATCCGGGACATTATTTCAAAGGCTGCTCCTGATGCAGATGAGGCCATAAAGTACGGTATACCGACCTTTGTGCTTAATGAAAATCTTATTCACTTTGCGGGATATAAAAGACATATAGGTTTTTATCCTACACCTTCTGCAATAGAAAAATTCAGGGATGAATTATCTGAATACGAGAAAAGCAAAGGGTCAATAAAATTCCCTCTTGATAAACCGGTACCCTATGACCTGATTAAAAAGATTGTAAAATACAGGGTAGGTGAGGTTAAAGGTAGTTTATAGAGAAATATTAGCGTTAAAAATGGACATTAAAAAAGTAAAAATAATTATAAAAACCTGCCTCAAAAATGCCGCCTTTAAGGTTGCCTTAATCTATGCCTGTCTTGCAGTGCTGTGGATACTTTTTTCTGATCAGATATTGTTATTGTTTATTAAAGATGCTGAAGCCCTCACCATGTTGCAGATGTTCAAGGGATGGTTTTTTGTGCTTGCTACTTCAGTAATAATTTATTTTCTGCTTAGGTCTGAAATATCTAAAATCACCCAGGCACAGGAGACCCTGATAAAAGAAAAGACCTTTATTGAAAAGGTCATCAACAGTATGCCGGGGATTTTTTATGCCTTTAATGAGAGCCATCAGTTATTAAAATGGAATAGGAACCTCCAAAATCTTTCAGGAAAGAGCCCTGATGAAATGGAAAAGGGAAAGGTTTTTTTTCTGGACTGTATCCCTGATAATGAAAAGGCAAAATTCATCAGGACACTTGATGATATCCGTACTAACAGGGATAATATTTCACTTGAAAGCCAATTTATAAAAGCAGATGGTTCAAAGATCCCTATGCTGTATACTGCTGGATATATAGAATATGATAGTGAGAGATATTTCCTGGGTTTTGGGATAGATATAAGTATGATGAAGAAACTTGAAGAAGAGCTTTACCAGGCCCATAAAATGGAGGCCATTGGCACACTGGCAGGTGGCATTGCGCATGATTTTAATAATATCCTGGGTGCTATTTTTGGTTTTACGGAGATGGCAAAACTGGAAACAGATGACAAAGAGAAGTTAAACGAAGACCTTGACCAGATTCTCCGAGGGGCACAGCGGGCAAAGGAGCTTGTACAGCAGATTCTTACATTCAGCCGTAAAAACGATCAGGAGCTTAAACCTCTTAAGATACAAGCTATTATAAAAGAGGCCCTTAAACTGCTCCGGTCATCCATCCCCACAACAATAGAAATCAGGAATGATATTAATCCGGACTGCGGTTCTGTTCTAGCCGACCCGACCCAGATTCATCAGGTGATAATGAATCTCTGTACAAATGCATATCATGCCATGAAAAAGAGAGGAGGTGTGCTTAGTGTGTCTCTTCAACCTCTGATCATAACTGGCGAATCTGATGATATAAATATAAATCTAACACCAGGTTCATATTTAAAGATTGAGGTCAGCGACACAGGTATCGGGATAGAAAAGGAGGCCCTTAAGAGGATATTCGACCCCTATTATACAACAAAGAACCAGGGTGAGGGAACCGGTTTGGGTCTGTCGGTTGTACATGGCATTGTCACCAGTCTGAATGGGGATATACAGGTATACAGCGAACCTGATATCGGGAGCAAATTCAGAGTCTATCTGCCTGTGGTATCATCCGGATTCAAGGGAAATACCCATGATACAGCAGCAACTCTTCCAACCGGCACAGAGTATATCATGGTTGTTGATGATGACATTCTTATTGCTGACATCACCGCCAGAAAGCTTGAGAAACTTGGTTACAGTGTAACAAAACTCACAGGCAGTATTGATGCATTACACCAGTTTGAACATGACCCGGATCTTTTTGACCTGATAATAACAGATATGACCATGCCGAATATGACCGGTGAAGAGCTGGCAACTAATATCCTGAGACTCAGGCCTGCGAAAAAAATTATCCTGTGTACAGGTTACAGTGATCTTATTAATAATGAAAAGGCAAGACAGTTGGGCATAAGGGCTTATATAATGAAACCGGTGGTTATGGATACCCTTGCTGTGACAGTCAGGAATGTACTGGACGAATGACAATGCCTTGATCCTGATTTTAAGACCAGCTATTTAAGTGTTTGAGCTCAAAGTAATTTTTACAAAATAACCATAAAAGATTTTTTGTATTGGATGTTATATTAGCAGGCTATATCATGGCAGTAATTTAACAGTTAATTTTCAGGAGGAACCGATGAAAAAGTATTTATCAGTGATACTATCAATTGTGTTTGTCATGCTTCTGTCAGGGTGCGGATACAATCTTATGCAGTCAAATGAAGAGGCCGTGTTCAAGGCATGGGGTGATGTGGAATCAAATCTCCAGCGCAGGGCAGACCTTATCCCCAATCTTGTAGAGGTGGTAAAGGGATATGCCTCACATGAGAAGGAGACGCTTCAGGCGGTAATTGAGGCCAGGGCAAAGGCAACCGCTGTAAATCTCACACCTGGAGACCTCAATAATGCCGAGGCTATGGCACAGTTTAACCAGGCCCAGGGAGGGCTTTCATCCGCATTATCAAGGCTCATGGTTGTAGTGGAACAGTATCCTGATCTCAAGGCAAACCAGAATTTCATGGACCTTCAGAACCAGCTTGAAGGGACTGAGAACAGGATCAATGTCGCAAGGCAGCGGTATAACGAGGCGGTTGAGATATTTAATTTTTCAATTCGTAAGTTTCCCAACAGCCTGACAAACAGTATTCTGCTGCATCTTGATCGCAAGGAATATATCAAGGCAGATGAAGGAGCAAAGGCAGCGCCAAAGGTAAAATTTTAGCATGAATATCGCGAAATCAGTCAATATCTGCATTATCAGCCTGCTCATTGCATTCTGGGCTACCTGTGCATCAGGGCTGGATGTGCCCGCGCTCAAGGCCAGGGTGAATGATTATGGGAATATCCTTTCCCCTGCAACCGAGCAGCAGCTTGAGGCTGTGCTTGCAGAGCTGGAGAATACTGACTCGACACAGATAGTGGTACTGACCATTCCATCCCTTGAGGGTGACAGCTTGGAGGATTTTTCCATCAGGGTTGCTGAGAAGTGGCGGATTGGCCAGAAGAAGAGCGATAATGGCGCAATCCTCCTTATCTCAAAAAATGACAGAGCACTCAGGATAGAGGTGGGCTATGGACTTGAAGGCAAGCTCACGGACCTCATAAGCGGGAGAATAATACAGTATGTTATAGTCCCTCACTTCAAGAGGGGTGATTTTGATGCTGGTGTAATAAGCGGAGTCCAGGCCATGATCCAGACTGTCAGGGGGGAGTTTACCGCAGATAAAAGGCCATCAACGGGGAGCCACAAGCCGGCGCCAGGTGCAGGCCTGTTTCCGGTTCTTGTCCTTCTGTTTCTGGTAAACATGTTTGGCAGGATAAAACGCCCGCTGGGCGCTGTAGCAGGAGGGATATTCTTCCCGATTATTGCAGCCATATTATTCGGGCCCGGTTTACTCATGCTTTTTATGATTCCTGTTGGCATTATCGGCGGCCTTCTTTTAAGCCTCTTTGGCGGCCCCTTATCCTTTGCAAGCGTAATCAATTCCGGCAGGAATAAAAATAATCGCTGGAGATCCGGGGGAGGTTTTGGCGGGTTCGGTGGCGGCTTTGGCGGTGGAGGCGGATTCGGAGGGTTTTCAGGAGGCGGCGGTGGTTTTGGTGGCGGCGGGGCATCAGGGAGATGGTGATATTCATCAAATAACAGGTTTTTTTGATGAATGCTATCAGCTTTCATCGGTCAGCTTTGAATGCATCTTGTAGATACTATGTGGATCACTTGGAAGCCATTTGATATAATTTTCTTTTTAACCCATTAAAAAGGAGGATACCAAATGAACAAGACCCAAGTGATCCAGAAGGATAGTAACACAAAAGAATCTA
>JAAZBV010000134.1 GCA_012513605.1 Desulfatiglans sp.
TCCTTTGCAATGGATTCAGGTGTGATATTGTTTTCAATATTGTATTTAAGCTGAATCTCCCTTCGCCTGTTGCTCTCATCAATCGCCCTTTCCATTGAGCCTGTAACCTGATCCGCATATAGAATAACCGTGCCGTTCAGATTTCTGGCTGCCCTGCCACATGTCTGGATAAGGGACCTCTCTGACCTTAAAAAACCCTCCTTGTCAGCGTCCATAATAGCAACAAGGGATACCTCAGGGATGTCAAGCCCCTCTCTCAGAAGGTTGATGCCTATCAGCACATCAAATACACCCAGTCTTAAATCCCTGATGATCTCCATCCTTTCGATAGTCTTTATATCCGAATGGAGATACCTGACCTTTACGTTAAGCTCAGAGTAATATTCAGCAAGGTCCTCTGCCATCCTTTTGGTAAGAGTTGTTACCAGCACACGTTCGTTATTTTTTACCCTCTCCCTTATCCTGTAAAGCAGATCGTCAACCTGATCCTTTGCCGGGACAATCATAATTTCAGGATCAATCAGGCCGGTTGGCCTGATTATCTGCTCGGTTATGGCCTCGCCTTTTTCAAGCTCATAGGGGCCAGGTGTTGCAGAGACATACACTATCTGATTTAGCCTTTCATTAAACTCTTCAAATTTGAGCGGCCTGTTATCCAGCGCTGATGGCAGTCGGAAACCATAACTTACCAGCGTCTCTTTTCTGGATCGGTCTCCACGGTACATCCCGCCTATCTGCGGGACCGTGATATGGCTCTCATCAATAAAGAGCAGAAAATCCTTTGGGAAATAATCAAGGAGCGTTGGGGGCGCCTCGCCCTGACCCCTTCCTGTAAGGTGCCGTGAATAGTTTTCTATGCCGTGGCAATAGCCCATCTCGATCATCATCTCCAGATCAAAAAGGGTGCGCTCCTCAATACGCTGCGCCTCGATAAATTTATTGTTATTCCTGAATTCCTCTACCCTCTGCTTCATCTCCTCCCTTATACCCTTTATTGCCTTGTCCCTTATCTCAGCGGATGTTACATAATGGGTTGCAGGATAGATGGTGATCCTGTTGAGCTCTTTTTTGACCTTTCCGGTAAGCGGGTCAATCTCCTGAATGGCCTCAACATCATCTCCCCAGAAGGTTATCCTTATGGCCTTATCCTCTTCATAGGCAGGAAAGATGTCAAGTATATCGCCCCTCACCCTGAACCTGCCCCTGTAAAAATCAAAGTCACCCCTTTCATAATAGATCTCTACCAGTTTTTTTACTGCAATATCCCTTGATAGCTTGTCACCCTTTTCCGCATACAGGATCATATCATGGTATGCCTCAGGGGAACCAAGGCCGTAGATACAGGAGACACTTGCAATGATAATAACATCATCCCTGTCAAGGAGAGACCGTGTAGCTGAATGCCGCATCTTGTCTATGTTTTCATTGATGCTGGAGTCCTTCTGGATATAGGTATCAGACTGTGGGATATATGCCTCAGGCTGATAATAATCATAGTAACTCACAAAATACTCAACCGCATTTTCAGGAAAAAGATTCTTGAATTCACCATAGAGTTGGGCAGCCAGGGTCTTGTTAGGGGCCATGATCAGTGCAGGCTTCTGCACACTCTCTATGACGTGGGCCATGGTAAAGGTTTTACCCGAACCGGTTACGCCAAGCAGCACCTGATGTTTCAGGTTATTTTTTATACCCCTGACCAGGTCGTTTATAGCCTGCGGCTGATCCCCGCATGGTTTAAGGTCTGTAACTATTTTGAACATGGGAAACCTTTATTGTCAAAAATTAGATGTTAGATAGATAAATAAAGCATGAAGTTTTTGAGATTCAAATAACAGGCGCAAGGCTCAAGGCACAGGGTAAAAGCCTTTCCTTACGCCTTGTGCCCTGCGCCTTGCACCGATTCATATATCTTTTCGCCATTTGGTGACGCCTTCTTTATCTTCCAGTACAATGCCCATCTGCTTGAGTTTATTTCTTATCTCATCCGCCTTTGCCCACTCTTTCTGAGCCCTGGCCTCTTTCCTCTGTTTTATGAGTCCCTCGATCTCAGATTCATCAATGTCAGAGGGCTTTTCAATCTGTGAAATAAAGACCGATGGTTTAAAATTCAATATACCCAGTACAGCTCCAACTTTTTGCAGGGCTGCTCTTTCATCTTTAAGCTGATCTATGGCTTCTTTAGAAGGGCGGTCACCTGCATCATCCATGATCCTGTTAAGCTCTTTTATCCTGTCAAAGATAATACCCACAACACCGGCAGTATTCAGGTCATCATCCATAAGGTTGATAAACCGGTTTAAAAAATCATTTTTCTGTTCATTAGCCAGTAACCCCTGAATATTGGGTTGACCATTACCCTCTACAGGCCCAGTAAGCTCTTCAACCCTCTGGAGGGTGCGGTATATTCGTACAAGGCCAGCCTGGAAATCCAGCACATCCTTTTTTGCAAAATCAAGAGGGCTTCTATACTGTTTTGAAAGCAGGAAAAACCTCAGCACCTCAGGGTGATAATTGTGCAGGGCATCTTTTATATATATAAAATTGCCAAGGGACTTGGACATCTTTTCGGACTCAACAGTAAGAAACCCATTATGCACCCAGTAGCGGGCAAACTCACCTCCTGTGGCCGCCTTTGACTGTGCCCTCTCATTTTCATGATGAGGGAATAGAAGGTCCTGGCCGCCGCCATGTATGTCAAAGGTGCTGCCCAGGTAATTATTGCTCATCACAGAACATTCCATATGCCATCCCGGTCTTCCTTTACCCCAGGGGCTGTCCCACATAGGCTCTCCGGGCTTGGAGGGTTTCCAGAGTGTAAAATCCATTGGATGGCGTTTTTTATCATTTATATCTATGCGGCTCCCCGCCTTCATCTCATCAAGCTTTCTGCCTGAAAGCCTGCCGTAATCATCCAGTTTTTCCACAGCATAAAAGACATCGCCATCAACCTCATATGCAAATCCCTTGTCAATCAGGAGCTGGATCATCTTGATCATGTTACCTATGTGTTCTGTTGCCCTGGGTTCAATATCCGGCTTCATGACATAAAGGGCCTTCATATCCTCATTGAATGAGTCAATGTGCTCCTGAGCAAGAGAAGAGGGCTTTTTTCCAAGTTCATTGGCGCGGTTGATTATCTTATCATCCACATCTGTAAAGTTGCGCACATAAGTTACAGAGAAGCCTCTTTCCCTGAAGTATCTTACAAGTACATCAAACACAATGGCTGAACGTGCATGACCGATATGTGAATGATCATAAACCGTTACGCCGCATACATACATCCCAACTTTCCCTTCAACAAGGGGAATAAAAATTTCTTTCTGTCGTGTTGCTGTGTTATATAATTTCATAATTTATTAAACCTTGTTTCCTGTAAAAATTAAGATCAGGATTCACCTGATCTACCTTCCCGTATACCGCAAACCTCAAACCTTAGACCTTCTTCACCAGGCTGACTGCCGCATATGCCCCCATGCCTTCACCCCGACCTGCAAAGCCCATCCCTTCGGTTGTTGTTGCCTTGATATTTACACTGCCTTTTTCTACCGCAAGTACAGTGGCCAATTTATCTATCATAGCTTCAATGTGGGGAGAGAGTTTTGGCTGTTGTGCCACAATGGTGCAGTCAACATTATTTATCTGATAACCATCCTCCCTTACCATGGACATGACGCTCTTTAACATCAGGAGACTGTCTTTATCCTTGTAAGCAGGGTCTGTATCAGGGAAATGCCTTCCAATATCTCCTCTCCCAAGTGCGCCAAGTATCCCGTCCATTATTGCATGGACAAGCACATCAGCATCTGAATGGCCAAGCAGGCCAAGCCTCCAGGGGATTTCGATTCCACCCAGTATCAGCCTTCGCCCCTCAACCAGGCGGTGCGCATCATATCCGAAACCTATGCGGAACATACAAGACCCCTCTTATGCCTGTTAATTAATGGCACGAAGTGCAGCTTCCGCCTGCACAGGAAGAGCAACCGGATGAGGATGATCTGGAAGATGAGGAATAATCCCCACCACCTTTGCCGCCGCTTTTGTGGCTACATGCGGAGATCTTACGCTTTACCTTTCTGGTATCACATTTAGGGCATGTGACTGTATCATTTCCGAGTACAATACACTCAAACTCTTCATTGCACTTTGTGCATTGATATTCATAAATAGGCATTTCTTACTCCCATATTATTTTCGTTCTGTAACACTTTATAAGTTCCATAATTGTGGTTGTAAAGTCTTTACATGATTAATTTGAAATTATTATCCACCAGGGGATTTCATGATATACCCGTATACCGAAGACCTCATACCGTAAACCTCACTCCGCTATGCTATTCTCCTCCCTGGAATAAAATATGATCCACAAGTTTGCAGATAATGTGCCCGGCCAGGATATGGCTTTCCTGTGTCCTTGCGGTACTCTCACTTGGGACAATAAGGCAGAGATCACTCACATCTTTCAGTTTTCCGCCCTTGCCGCCGGTAAGTGCAGCCACATAAATGCCCATCTCACTTGCTGTCTCTGCTGCTGATATTACATTCTGTGAATTACCGCTCGTGCTTATTGCAAGGAGAACATCCCCCTCCAGGCCAATAGCTTTCACCTGTTTGGTGAAAATATCATTAAAAGAATAGTCATTGCCTATGCATGTGATAATAGAGGAATCAGTCGCAAGAGATATGGCCGGAAGGGGAGGTCTCTCCATTTCAAGCCGGTTGACAAATTCAGCTGCAATATGCTGTGCGTCAGCAGCGCTACCGCCATTCCCGCAAAGCATCAGCTTCCGGTCTCTTGTAAATGCGGATGCTATTTTTCTGGCAAGGGTGATCAGGTCATTATAGTTCTCTTTGATAAACTGCTCCTTTACTCTTACACTCTCCTGGAAAATATTTTCTATTATATCCTTCATTATATCTACCTGCCTTACACAATGATTTTATTCAGATTATTAATGCATTCTGCTACAGGCTTAAGCTCCTTTTCCTGTATTGTCCTGACATCCAGGAGTACGCTCTCCTGCTCAACCCTTACTATAATGGGAGGGGTGCAGGATTTTAGTGCCTCGCTTATCTCATGGGCAGTCATTTTTACCGGATTAAGTCTCAAAAGCCGTGTTGGGAGTTCCAGCAGTGGTAAAGCCCCTCCTCCTGTCTTGGATGTTCCATTTATCATGTCGATCTTGAAACTGCTCCCCTCCTTTACAGGTATCATGCGATACAGTCTTTGCACTTTTAATTTAAGGTCCTCGTATGACCTGCATATCATACTGAGCGTAGGAATTGTCTCAACTGCCTTTTGTTCATCCCTGTATATATTCAGGGTCTCTTCCAGTGCGGCAAGTGTAAGCTTATCAATCCTCAGTGCCCTGTTAAGCTGGTTTTTACGTATCTTTTCAACAAGCTCCTTTTTACCGATTATTATCCCTGCCTGCGGGCCACCTAATAGTTTATCCCCGCTGAATGTTACAATATCCACACCTTCGTTAACCACCTGCTGGACGGTTGGTTCCCATTGATAACCATATTTGGAGAGATCAATAAAAGAGCCGCTGCCAAGGTCTTCAATAACAGGGATATTGTGTTTTCTGCCCAGTTCAACAAGCGTTGACCTCTTTACCTCATCGTGAAAACCTATTATCTGGAAATTGCTTTTATGCACCTTCAATATGGCAGCGGTTTCAGATGTTATAGCTGCTTCATAATCATTAAGATGGGTCTTGTTGGTTGTCCCAACCTCTATCATTCTTGCACCGCTTTTTTTCATGACATCAGGTATCCTGAAAGAGCCGCCTATCTCCACAAGTTCTCCTCTTGAGACAATAACCTCGCGCTCTTTTGCCAATGTCTCAAGGGTAATAAGTACAGCGGCAGCGTTATTGTTTACCACCATTCCCGCCTCCGCTGAGGTCAGCTCTTTTAAAATACCCTCCACATGGGTATACCTGCTGCCACGTTTTCCCTTTTCAAGGTCATATTCCAGATTACTGTAACCCCTGCTTATATCAATTAATCTTTCAATAACCCTTTCTGCCAGTATTGACCGGCCAAGATTCGTATGCAGGATAACACCTGTAGCATTAATTACATTACGAAGGCTCAGGTGTGAAAGGAATTCGAGCCTAATAACAATCATATTGACGATGTTTTCCGGATCAATCGTACGGCTCTCTTTTGATATGTCCCCCTTTTCTATGCCCTTTCTTGTTTCAGAGAGTATCTCATTTATTGCCCGCAGGATAAGGGTTCTGGGGTAGTGCTCTGCAATATCTTTTATTACAGGGTTATCAAGCAGCCGGTCAACTGCCGGTATCATCCTGTATAATTCTGCTCTGTTATCTATCATTTTTATATTGGCCTTCTCCTTGTTTGCTATTATTTTAATCTTTTTGTTGCAAAATTTTAAAAGCATGATAAAAGATTAAAAAAACATGGTGGGTGTAGCTCAGCTGGTAGAGCACTGGGTTGTGGCCTCAGATGCCGCGGGTTCGAGCCCCGTCACTCACCCCATCAACAGAAGAAATTTCAGGGAGCTTATGCTCCCTTTAATTTTTCCTGGACCATACTCTTTAGCCTTATAATTCCTACGCCCTGCAAATTTTCTCAATTTTATCAAAAACATAACTTTGGTATCATATTTTATTTCTGTTTTAAAGAACAAAGAATATCAATTCTATAATTTTGGTCTTTAATAAGAAAGTTTAGAAAGGGCTGAAACAGGAATCGCCCCTCGATCCAGGGGGAGGTAAAAACATAGGATCGAGGGGCGATGTTAAATGGTTATGTATCAGAAAATTATCTTAATATCTCCATGTACATGCTGAGCGGACCTTTATCCAGTAACCGTAACCGGGCTTTAAAGTTGTCAAGTCACTGAACTCCGGGTTATCAGGATCATATACCTTCCATTTGCTATCCTGATATGTCCAGATGCTTATTACATTATCAAGGATTGAAGATATTGCCTGTGGCATATTCAGAATTGCGGCAGAATTTAGCCCGACAAGGTTCCACCCATGAGAGAGGTTTACTGCATCTACAGGCACAGCCTCCGGGATATATAGTTCAGCATTATCACTCATGTTCAGCCAGAGGCCCTGGCCTGGTTTTACTTCAAGAAGCGTACTGGTATTCGGGTTGTCAGGGTTATAATACTTCCAGACACCATCAACATATGTCCATATGGTTACTACATCATCCATTATAGGACCAAGGGCATCTTCAATCGGTGTGTTTTCAGCTACGTTTGGTATCGAAATCAGGTTCCAGTTGCTTTTTGTTGAAATAAACATGCCGGGAACAGAACTGACCTCATTTGAGAAGTCGCTTTCAAGGCCTGCCTCATCAACAGCGGTTACCGCAAAATAGTATTTTCTCCCATCATCCGGTATGTCTGTCGTATACTCATTAGCCAAACCGATATTACCGCTGTTTTTTGTATAATTACCTGAACTGTTTCCCCAGTAGACTATATAATGGCTCAGGTCCGGCTCGCTGTTCGCTTCCCATGTGAGGGTAACCTCACGGGCAGCAGCAGATGTTACAAAAAAAACAATAAAGAGGATTGAAAAAACCTGGATAAAACCTTTGAGTAAAAAGCGAACTACAGGATTATTATGTTCCATATTGGCACCTCCCAGTGTCTGCACGTATCAGCATGTGGCCGAATCAGCACTTAGGGTGTGCCGACCCGCCCGGCAACCTCGCAACCATGTTCCCCATTTTGTTACAAGGGAATTTAGGCCGACGGCTTTGCGTCCCGCCCTTTCGAACGGTTTGCCCTTATCAAGCGACTCGATCTCTATATAAGCATTTTATGTGCCAATCATAAAACACTTTAAAAAAGCAATTATAATGCATTGATATTATTAATATAATTTGAAATATGATTGTTGAATAAAAGAAATACAGAGGTTTAAGGGATAATACAAAATAAGACATGTACATATTTTATTTTATACATATTAGATACTCTCAGGTATTCAATGAGTCCACAAGCAGGCCTTTTTGACATTTATCCAATAACCAGGCCCGGGTTCAAGAGTTTGAAGATCGCTTAAATAGGGATTGAGAGGGTCATAAACCATCCACTTACCCTCCTGATATGTCCATATGCTTATAATATTTCTATAAATTGAAGAAGTAGCATTACGGATATCCTGTGAAAGAGGCAGGGTGAATCTGACAAGGTTCCACCCCTTTACGAGATAAACGCTGTTATATGTTTTGGGTATGAATGATATTGTTTCACTATTTCGCATGTTTAACCATAGTCCCTGCCAGGGCTTTATTATAGAAAGAGTGCCATACTGTGGATTATATGGATATACACGCCATGCCCCGTTTTCATAGGCTGATATATTAATTATACTGCTCATAATTGGGCCAAAGGCCTCTTGAATAGAAATATTTGCTGATATGTCTGGTATGGAAATAAGGTTCCAGCCGCTTTTTAAGGAAAATACAACAGAGCTTGTATTCACCTCATTTGAAAAATCACTTTCAAGGCCTGATGTATCAACAGCGGTAACTGCAAAAAAATAGGTCTCATCACCATCGGGTATATTGATTTTATATTCAGTTTTTAAACCGATATTTCCGCTGTTAGATGTATATGCACCAGGTCCAACTCCCCAGTAAACTATATAATGGCTAAGGTCCGGTTCGCTGTTAGGCTCCCAGGTAAGGGTTATTTCACGTGCTGAAACCTCAGAAGAGAACAAAACCAATAAAAAGAGAAAAGCTAATGATAAAAAAATGCTAAAGAGGCGATCAGGTTTTTCAAAATACATAAAATTTTCCAGTTAGTCTGTTTCAGCTCAAGAATGATGTATGCTTTATTAAATAGGCCATTTTCGGGCCTTATTTACTACTTACCACCATCAGAAGAATCAAACTAGTTTAATGCAAATTTTATTCCTTCAATTTTTATCAGTCAGATTTGTTATGTAACCTGCTGAATTATTTACTTATATTTTTTTATATAACTTACCGGAAGGTATCATAACCAGGTACTTTTTGTCCCTGATTCCATGCAGGACACTGTATATTTTTCCCTGCATAATCTCCTCAACTAAGGCACACCTTAAGGGTATATTTTCAATATGTAAAGTATTTTTATTATTTTTTTTAATTTTTTTTATTGAGGGTAATAAATGGCAAAAAATCTATAAGATTCACCCTGAGCAGGGTGAATCATGGTATTTGACCATTAAAGAAAATATCATTTTAGCTTATCAAGAAGATACTCAGATACCTCTTTAACCCCGGGCCTTCCATCCAGCCCAATAATTTTAGGTATTCCTTTGTTTGCCATGGAAAGTTTTTTAAAATAGTTTACCGCAGCCATGGTCCCTGTTTTCGTATCATAGTATATGTCATGCCTTTTATCGATTGCCGTCTCATCCTGATCATCATTTCTTGTCTTGAGCCTACCGCCACAGATACGGCAATTATCACCATCAGGTTTTATTGCATCAATAAATATATTATTTGGATGATTGTTGTCATTTTCACAGAGTCGCCTCCCCATTATCCTCTCTTTGGCGATCTGTCTTGGCAGCTCCATTTCAATAACGATATCAAGTGCGATGCCCTCTTTTTTTAAAGATCTGTCAAGCTCTTCCGCCTGTGTAAGATTTCTCGGGAAGCCATCAAGGAGCCACCCATTCTTACAGTCATCGTTCTTGATTCGGTCAAGAATCATTGGGATGGTAATACTGTCAGGCACCAGCTCTCCCCTGTCAATATAGCCCTTTGCCTCTTTGCCAAGTGTGGTTCCTTTCAGGATATTTTCCCTGAAGATAACACCTGTTTCAATATGAGGGATATTCAGCCTGGTCTTAACAATAGCACCCTGTGTACCCTTTCCACTGCCATTTGGTCCGAAGAAAAGAACTTTCATGATTATATCTCCTTTTGGTTTTTTCATAGGATTATTTTATATTCCCTATAAAGTCAATCCTGTAAAGGCAGGGCAAAACAGGTGATATTTCTTGTGTGGGTTTAATAAATAATCTTGACTTAAAAACTACTACGCTCTATAGAATTCTGCCATTTAATTTGAGATACATTTTTTGTTATATCGGTGAATTATGATAATAAATCCATGCATTAGTTGCGGCGCCTGCTGTGCCCTTTTTCGCGCCTCCTTTTACTGGGCAGAGACATCGGAATTTACCCAAGGTGGTGTCCCTTCCCATTTGACTGTAAAGATAAATGATTTCATGGTAGCAATGAAAGGAACGGATAATATACATCCACGCTGCGACTGTCTTGAAGGAGAGATAGGGCATAGTGTCTATTGCAAAATCTATGAAAACCGCTCCTCTGTATGCAGGGAGTTTAAGCCTGCCTGGGAAGATAATCTCCCTTCTCCAAGGTGTGATTATGCACGAAATGTCTGGGGGCTTGCCCCGCTTACCCCTGATTCATGGAGTTCTCCTGAAGGTTACCCCAAGGCTGCATGATTTACAGGTTTCACAGATTCGGAGAGATGTGATGACATGTCTGCTTTTCCTCTTTAAAGACCAAGGAGGGATTATCATTTATATTCAGCATCTCATTAAAAAAATCTGATTTATCAATAGGATATAAATGCCTTGACACATAGATAGATTTTCCATATATCTTGAAAGGCAGTTAAAACCCTTGTCAGGCAATAAAGATTATGAATATTTATGGCAGCTTTTTCCATAGAATCAGTATCCATAGCTGTTAGATATTCAGGGATAAACCTGTAAAAATGAGATAAAAGGAGATTAGGGAGATGCTTACAAAAAGACAAAATCTATTGGAAACAATAAGAGGTGGAAAACCGGACAGGTTTGTAAACCAGTATGAAGCACTGGCATGTCAGGATACCATGTTCGGCATGATCATGGGCGATCCTGTCAGTGCAGGAAACCCATCACCTGGGCCAGGACAACAGGCTGTTAACGGCTGGGGTGTCACAATAAAGTGGCCGGAAGGGCTGCCAGGGCCATTTCCTGTTCATGATGATGCGCACAAGGTCATAAAGGACGTAACAAAATGGCGGGATGTTGTAAAATCACCAAAGCTTGACTATCCTGATTCAGAATGGGAAAAATATAAACCCTCTGTTGAGGCAATCGATAGAAATGAGGTGTTTGCCACAGTCTTTATAGCTCCCGGTATATTTGAGCAGACCCATTACCTTATGGGTGTGGATACCGCCCTTATGAACCTGGCTTTAGAACCAGAAGCAATGAAGGACCTGATTGACTATATCACAGAATGGGAACTTGGTTATGCAAAGCTTCTTTGTAAACATTTTAAACCGGATTGTGTATTCCACCATGATGACTGGGGCAGCCATACCTCCTCATTCATGTCTCCTGATATGTTTAATGAATTTTTTGTTGAACCATATAAAAAGATATATGGCTATTACAAGGCAAACGGTGTTGAGCTTATTGTTCATCACAGTGATGCGTATGGCGCAAACCTCGTACCTTATATGATAGAGATGGGAATTGATATATGGCAGGGATGTGTTACAACCAATAAGACACCTGAGCTGGTTAAAAAATATGGCGGAAAGATCTCCTTTATGGGTGATATTGATAACGGCGTTGTTGATCGCGAGAACTGGTCACGGGAAGTTATCGCCAGAGAGGTAAGAAGGGCATGTACAACAAACGGGAAGCTCTATTTTATCCCGAACACAACAATGGGCGGCCCAATGAGCACATACCCCGGTGTGTATGAGGCTGTTTCCGAGGAAATAGACAAGATGAGTAAAGAGATGTTCTAATCCATCCCTGTATGACTGAGTCGATAAAAAGGTCAGGTCTTTTGATAATGCCTGGCCTTTTTTATATATCGCTGGTGAATATTTGAAATAAAAGGGGCCGTCATATGATTCTTGCTGCAAATCTCATCTGGTTTGTATTTGGGGGAGGCTTTTTTGCGTGGATCGGCTGTTTTTTATCCTTCATTTTGATATTTTCTGTTTTTTTCGGTATTGCCCATTTCAAGCTGGTAAAGGTATGCTTTTCACCACTGGGTAAAAGAGCAGTCAGCATTCTATGATATGTTGATAACAGGTGAATTATGGATATTAATGATATATTAAAAAAATCACAGGCTAACGATATCTTGTCTCACAATGAACTTGTCCATATACTGAGCTTTCCTCCTGATTCAATGGAAAGTTATATGGTAATGGCCGAGGCATCCCGTATTTCAAAGGGACTCACAGGGGGAGAGGCTGAGGTGCATGCACAGTTTGCTGTCAACCTTGGGCCCTGCCCGTGTGAATGCCTTTTCTGTTCATTTGCAAGGAGTAACAGAATATTTAGTGATGAGACTGAAATCACACATAAAACCGCAGTGGATTACGCTAAAATGTTTGAGGATAATGGCGCAAATGCTATTTACATGATGTCCAATGCAAAGTTTTCCTTTGAACGTTTTATTGAAATATCCGTTGAGGTCAGAAGAAACCTGAAGCCTGAAACAATCATGCTGGCCAATATTGGTGATCAGGGTCTGGAAAATGCGATGAAACTTAAAGATACCGGATTCACAGGGGTATATCATGCGGTACGTTTAAGGGAAGGGATTGATACAGGGATACCTGTTGATCAGAGGATAAGGAGTATCAATAATTTCAAAGAAGCGGGCCTTAAGGTAGGCACATGTGTTGAACCTGTTGGGCCTGAACATACCAATGAAGAACTTGCCACTATGATAGCGCTGATCACCACATTTGCGCCTTCATTCAGCGGCGCTGCAAGAAGGATACCTATACCCGGTACAGAAATGGCAAAAAGGGGCATGATATCTGAATTAAGGATGGCCCAGATATTGGCAGCTACAAGGCTTGGTACTCCAGAGAGAGTCCCTGGTAACTGTACCCATGAACCATGTGCACTTGGCGCTGTAGCAGGCGCAAACCTCTTCTGGGCAGAGGTCGGTGCAAACCCCAGAGATACTGAAAAAAAGACTGAAGAGGGAAGAGGCGAGACAGTAGAAAGCTGCTGTAAAATTTTTAATGAAGCAGGGTGGGAGGTAATAAAGGGGTCATCAAGGTATTTCAGATAGAGATATTAAAAGCATGGTATCTTGCCTGACGTTAACCATAAACAGGAGCTAACATGAAAAAACTATTGATCTGTTTTGCTGCGGGGAGTTTTGGTGGGCTTATAATGAGTCTTGCAGTGTGGGCAGCCGGTCATTATGGCATTACCGGTTTGCTTGGTGTACGCATAGCACCGGCGCTTGCCAGTCCCTGGCTTTATCAGCGCATAGTATGGGGAGGTATCTGGGGTTTTCTGTTTCTTGTTCCCATACTAGGGCTAAAGACTTTTTCCAGGGGGACTCTTATCAGCCTGTTTCCGACCCTTGTTCAGCTTTTTTATATCTTTCCTTATAGAACCGGTAATGGCATGGCAGGCATAGAGCTGGGGCTTCTTACCCCTGTCTTTGTGCTTGTCTATAACTGGATATGGGGTGTGGTCACATCTGCGACTATAAAACTGGCAAGATAGGATTCCATCTTTTAAGAATATATAGAAAAGGTCATATGAGGGAGATCTTTAATATCTCCTTTGTTTCCGTTGTCACCTTGAAACGGTCATCAATCCGGTATCCTCCTACCCAGATTACTTGGTTTTTCTTTAAAAAAACAGGGATCTCTTTCCTTTTCTGAGATGGAATTTTTAGGTCTATAAAAAAATCCTTTAGCTTTCTGTGTCCTTTCATTCCGAGTGGAACGAATCTGTCGCCAGGCATGAAATTCCTTACAGTAAGAGGGTATGAAAGCAGTTCTTTATCAAGAAGGGCAATATCTGCATTCGCCTTAATGATACCAGGTCTGTTAACTGTTTCCTCTATGAAAATTGTCCTTCCGATCTCCTTGATACTGGTCTCTCCACTGGATTTCAACTCATAACAGAATGAATCAGGGCAGGAGCCCCGGTATGTAAAAATCAGGGAGTTATACTCCTTGCGGGCAATAAGGTTTCCAGGCAGATTAATAGTTATATTGGGTTTTGGGTTGTAGAGGAGATCAAATATCTCCTGTACATGATCCGATTCAATGCTATACGTGCTGTTATTATAGCTTTTCACAATACCCCTGATTATCCTTTTAATAAGGGCATGGTGGAGAGTCTTAACTGACTTGATATCAACGAGGTATGCATTATTCTGATTTTTTTTAAGGTTGTTATTAATCCATTCATCGGCCCATGTTTCAACAAGGCGGTTTTCTTCCCTGAGATGATCTGAAAGACGCCCGAGCATCTCAATCAATTCAGGCTGATATTTGATCATCTCCGGTATCAATATCTGTCTAATCCTGTTCCTTGTAAACCGGATGTCTTTGTTGGAGCTGTCAACAGCATATCTGAGCTGCCTTTCCTCAAGATACCTTAAGATATCCTCCCTGCTGGTCTCTATAAGTGGCCGGATAATGATATTATCTCTTACCGGGGGTATTCCTGAAAGCCCTGCAATGCCGCTCCCCCTTAATAGTCTCATCAACACGGTTTCGGCCTGATCATTGAGGTTATGCCCCATCGCAATCAGGTCAGCATTATATCTTTTCCTTACCCTTTCAAAAAAATCATATCTGAGTTCCCTTGCCTTTTCTTCAAGGGAAGAGGCGCTTAAATCAAGGCCCGATGCCTTTTCTGTCTCAAAGGGTAGATTTAATGATCTTGAATGTTCCTCTGTAAGTGCGGTTTCAAAAGGGTCTTCCAGAGGTCTGAAGTCATGTTCAAAATGGGCTGTTATAAGAGTTAGATCCAGTTCATTTGAAAGAGCGGCCAGTATGTCCAAAAGACATATGGAGTCCGCCCCTCCTGAAACGGCAACTACGATACGATCTCCCTTTCGGATCATATTGTATTTTGATATGGTCTTTCTGGCCTGGCTTATCATCTGTTTCACTTGCATGGCATCACTCATAAAATAAACAGCCCCGAAGCCGTTATAAGATTTTATAAATATCTGATTGAGCTGCGGGGCATTGAAAAACGAATTTTGAGCTGACCCTATTTATTAAACCTCTCCCTTAAAACCGAAGAGCAGTTAAAGGTTATAACCTTTCTTTTTCCCAGAATCAGGTCATCGCCTGTTGCCGGGTTCCTGCCTCTGCGCTCTTTTTTATTTTTTATGCTGAATTTGCCAAAACCTGAAATCAGCACATCTTCACCGTTTTCCAGATCTCTTTTTATGATCTCCAAAAGGTTTTCAAGCATCTGTACTGCCTTTTTACGATTAAAACCAATTTTAACCAGATTCTCCACAATCTCTGTTTTTGTTAATGACATCTCTTCTCCTGAAATTCGCACTGTTATTCTTTCTGATATTTTTAAACTATGTTCTTTACTGTTAGGGCAAGAATATGATATTTCTGTTAACATATTGCATTTATGAAGTAAATAGAACTTTTAAAATTATACTGAAATGGCTGCCTGAAACAGTGTTAAATTCAAATGGACAGGGAGAGATATGGGCTCTGAAAATAGAAAGTTTACACGTTTTTACTATAGAATGAAGTCTGAATTATCTGTCAACGGTTGTACATACATGATAGAAGAGTTGATAAATCTCAGTATAGGAGGGTGTCTGCTCCCCACAAGCGTCAACGCAAATACCGGGGATAAATGTCTCCTGAAAATAATGCTCGGGGATAATGATGAGGCCCCTGTTGTTTCGGTAGAAGGCAAGATAGTAAGGATTGATGATGTAACATCTGCTATTGTGTTTACAAAGATAGACCCTGAGAGCCTTGACCATCTGCACAGCATTGCCCTTTATAATGCCTCTGATCCCAAAAAGGTGGAACAGGAGATAAAAAAACATCCCGGGTTGTTTTAGTCTTTAGTCTGTACTGATTCATTTCCCTTTGATTTGAAAAAATCATAAAAGCATTGACAAGAAATACATTTATACCTGATAAAGTTAAGCTATGGAGTGTGGCATAGATGATAGCGATTATTGATTATAATGCCGGAAATCTGACAAGTGTAAAAAGGGCACTTGATTTCATTGGTGTGAGTTCCTTAATTACATCCGACTTTAAAAAAATTCTGGATGCAGACAGGGTTATTTTCCCCGGTGTCGGGGCAGCAGGAAAGGCCATCAGTGACCTGAAGGCAAACAGGCTCGATATTGCATTAAAAGAGGTATTTGAGTCAGGTAAACCGGTGCTTGGCATCTGCCTTGGCACTCAGATCATACTCGAATCAAGCCAGGAGAATAATACCCGGTGTCTTTCACTTGTAAAAGGGGATGTGCTGAAATTCCCGGATGACCTCAAGGACACTGAAGGTAGAAAACTGAAGGTGCCTCATATGGGGTGGAACAGTATAAAATTAAAAAAGCCTCATCCTCTATTTGACGGGGTGGCGGAGGATATTGAGTTCTATTTTGTCCACTCATATTACCCTGCGCCTTCATCCCCTGATAATATCTTAGGTGAGACCTTATACGGGATCCGATTCACCTCTGTATTAACCTCTGGCAATCTTGTTGCAGTGCAATTTCACCCTGAGAAGAGCGGCAGACCGGGGCTTAAAATCCTTGAAAATTTTTGCAAGTGGAGCGGGAAATAAAATGTTGAGTAAAAGGATAATCTCCTGCCTGGATGTAAAGGATGGAAGGCTTACAAAGGGTGTAAAATTCAAGGGCAATGTCGATATAGGTGATCCGGTAGAAACAGCCTACCAGTATTACCTGCACGGGGCTGATGAAATAGTCTTTTATGATATTACCGCCTCAAGTGAGGGCCGCGATATCATGATAGAGACAGTAAAAAAGGTGGCCGAAAAAATCTTTATACCCTTTTCAGTGGGAGGGGGTATAAAAACAGTTGAAGAGATGAGAAGAGTTCTGCTTGCAGGCGCTGAAAAGATCAGCGTTAATTCCGCTGCAGTGCAGAATCCTGAGATTATCTCACAGGGGGCTGATGCCTTTGGAAGTCAGTGTATCGTACTTGGAATGGATGTCAAAAAGGTGCCTGTCTCCGAAAATATCCCCAGCGGGTATGAGGTTGTCATAAACGGCGGCAGAAGACATATGGGACTTGATGCACTTCTCTGGGCAAAAAAAGGTGAAGGCCTTGGTGCCGGTGAAATATGCCTTAATTCCATAGATGCAGACGGTACGAAGGAGGGTTATGAGCTTGAGCTGAACAGTCTCATATCTTCAAATGTAGGCATCCCGGTAATTGCTTCGGGCGGCGCAGGCACCCCCGAACATATTTTTCAGGTGCTTGATGATGACAGGGCTGATGCGGCACTGATAGCATCCATGACCCATTTTAATGAGTATACAATAAGAGAAATAAAGGAATATCTCTCAGAGAGGGGAATAAAGGTCCGTATGAACTGGTGAACTGCCTATCTGACTGGAGGAAAGTATAAATTGGGGCAAGGGACTTAAGTAAATTGAGGACTTAACCTGCTTCCGGGTTGACCTTTTATTACAGGACAATGAAATTATTTGCATCATCCGGGAAAATATGGTAAAAATGCAGTACTTTTTAGATTCTCCTGTTTTCCAGATGTATAATTTAAACAGTCTGTTCTCATGTGATCCCATTATTACTGCTTTGTAAGGGAGGATTCGATGGCCAAGATACTGATAGTTGATGATGAAGAGCATATCCGCTTTCTCTACTCAGAAGAGCTGGCAGAGGCAGGCTATGAAATTACCACTGCTGACAGCGGGTATATGCTGCTGGAAAAGATAGAGTCTGAAAAACCTGACCTTGTTGTGCTTGATATAAAAATGGTGGACTATAACGGGCTTGATCTGCTTCAGGATATACGTAATAAATTTTATGAACTGCCTGTCATACTCTGTACAGCATACGATACATTCAAGGAAGACATGAAATCCATTGCCGCGGATTTTTATGTCATCAAATCCTTTGATCTGACAGAGCTTAAGAACAAGATAAAACTGGCCCTTGAGGCAAGTTCAGCCATATAAAAGATCGATAACGATCCTGTTTTTCTATTTATGGTATTTGTGCCTCTCCAATATTGTAAATGCCCTGTAAATCTGTTCAGTAAGGATCAGCCTGACCATCTCATGGGTAAGGGTCAATTCAGATAGAGAGAGAGTCTGATCAGCCCTTTTTTTAACATCTTCTGATAATCCCAGAGGGCCGCCTATTATAAAACAGACCTGGCCCCTGTTTTCATCAGACAGTTTCTTTATCAGAGAGGCAAACCCCTCGGAACTGTATTGCTTACCCCCTTTATCCAGGGCTATCAGGTAATCGCCATGTTCGATCTTTTCAATGATATGGTCACCCTCTTTGCGGATAACCTCCTCATCTGAGATGCCCCTGGTGATTTTTACAGGCCTCACCTCTGTCCATTTATAACTAACGAATCGTTTAAGGCGCTTAAGGTACTCCTCCTCCCCTTCCCTGATATATGATGCCCTTGTCCGGTCCACCATTATAAAATTGAACCTGATCACGATTGTTTCCTCTGTGTAATGGCCTTGACCAGATTGGATACTGCAAGCAGGATCTGTGACTGCACAAGCCTGTAATGGTAGGGAGACCTGCCATAGGGGTCTATTATCTCATCATCAGGGTGGTCAGGGGAGATATACTTGCCCAGCATTTCCATCTTTCCGGCTGATTCAGGCCATGTTTTTATTATATGGTTATAGTGGGTTCTATCCATGACAAGGATCATGTCCGCCCATTTTATATCTTCATAGGTTACAAGTTTAGAGGCATGCCCGGGCACAGGGATTTTTTTATCTATGAGGAATTTTACCATTTCAGGGTCTGCCGGCGTGCCCGGAAAGGCACCCGTACCGGCAGAGGAGATTTCCACACCCTTTATACTGTTTTTTCTGACCTCATCAAGCAGGATGGCCTTTGCCAGAAAGCTCCTGCTTATGTTACCGGTACATACAAAGAGGATATTCATCTATCTCTTTTCCAGTCCGAGAATACCGGCTATTTCAGTGCTCATACTGTCAACGAATTTATCCATCTCCTTTCCTGAAAGAGGCCTTCCAGGTGAAGGGAATATCTCAAGGGTAGAGGGTTTTACGAACATTGGGAAATTTTTCAGCTCCTGAACAGGTTTCACATTGAATTCAGGTTCAAATGAATCATTAAAATACTTTTCCTGAAAACTTAAAAATTTTAACATATGTGCAGTTGAATCAAGGATGCCTATCTCATCCTTTTTCACGATCCCGAGCTCCACTGCCCTTTTCATACCGGCCATGGATTCGCCTCCCTGGGTACAGACCACATTGCCGTTTCTGTTTGCCATGATCATTGAGTCCATTATCTCCTGCTCTTTTACCTGAACGACAAACACCTTTCTTTCAGGGGTTGCATTATTGTATGCATTTGCCACCTCTATTACCCTGGGCATTGAGACAGGGTTACCAATCATGGCGGCCTGTGCAACGCTGGCCTTTACATTCACAGCTTTAAACACCCTTTTATCAGGGTTCCCTTCCAGATAATATCTGTAGACCGGGTCAGCATGTTCTGACTGAACGCCTATTATCTTTGGAAGATTTTTTATAACGCCTGCTTTATAAAATTTTAAAAATCCGCTCATGACAGCCGTAATGTTTCCGGCATTACCAATAGGAAGGACAATCACCTTGTCACCCACCTCATAGTCAAATGCCTGGGCTATCTCATATGAGTATGATTCCTGCCCCAGTATGCGCCAACTGTTTTTGGAGTTAAGAAGCGCAACATGATAGTTCTCGGCAAGGGCCTCAACCACCTTCATGCAGTCGTCAAACACACCGGGGATCTCCAGCACCTTTGCGCCTGCGCCAAGTGGTTGTGCAAGCTGCTGCGGTGTGACCTTTCCCTGGGGCAGAATAACTGCTGATTTTAAGAATTCACCCATGTAGCTTGCATAAAGGGCAGCAGCAGCGGAAGTATCACCGGTGGATGCGCATATGGCAAGTATCTTGTCTACATTGTTCTTTGATGCAAAATAGTTAATATAACTCATGGCACAGGCCATGCCCCTGTCTTTAAAAGAGGCGCTGGGGTTGAGGCCGTCATCCTTGAAAAAAAAATTCCTGCCCACAATATCCCTGAGTCTGCTGTTTGCCTTTACTACAGGCGTGTGACCTTCTCCAAGGTATACTATTTTATCAAGCGGTATGACAGGCGCTATGAACTCATAAAACCTGAAGATGCCTTTAAGGGGCGGGTCACATATCATTGACCTGTAGTCAAATATCTTCCTCCACATCTCACCGCTTATCTCCTTGTAGCGGTCAAAGGAGGTATCCTCAAGCATTAGAACCGTGCCGCATTCAGGGCAGGTATAGAGCAGTTCGTCTATTCCAAAATGGTTATTGCATCCAAGGCACCTGTATGACATGGCGCCGTTTGGGGATGGCATTATATATTTTCGTATATCTTCTGGTAACTGGCTTATTTTCATATTAAAGTCCTTTTATTGAGATTAAAGCGGCATAATAGCCGAAAGACTTTTTTAATACAAGGGGTTGATTCTTTTTCGGGATATGAGATATTCCGAATCAGAAATCACCTATGATCCAGGATTTAAGGTCAGACAGAGGAAATCAATTGAAAAAAAAGATAAGTGTATCAGTAAGGAACCTTGTTGAATATTCATACAGGGGAGGAGACCTCTCCTTTGATACATTTGCGCAGATCAACCCGGTTGATGCAATACGCGCCCACCAGAAGATACAGAAATCAAGACCAGCCGAGTACACAGGTGAGGTTTCAATAAAAAGAGAATTTGAAACCGAGAACCATATCCTTGAGGTAACAGGCCGTATGGATGGCATATTCCGGTACACAGACCGGATAATAATTGAGGAGATAAAAACCACCACAAGAGGGCTGGAGTATTATGAGGAATTCACTAATCCCACCCACTGGGCCCAGCTTAAGATATACTGCTACATCTGGCTCATGCAGGAAGGGCTTAATGAGATATCAGGCCAGCTTACCTATTACCAGCTCGATTCAGGAAAACAAAAAGAGATCATAAATCTATTTAACCGGAAAGAGCTTGAAGACTTTTTTTGTAAGCTGATTTCCCATTATCTGAAGCGGATAACCGACCTTGAAAAATGGTGGGAGATTAGGAACAGTTCAATAAAGGCGCTTGAATTCCCATTTGCGAATTACAGGCCGGGCCAGAGGGAGATGGCAGTTGAGGTTTACAGGGCAATCCATCAGAAAAGGGAAATACTTATTCAGGCTGCAACCGGCATAGGGAAGACCATGTCAACCCTGTTTCCTGCAATCAAGGCCATGGCCGAAGGCCTTTCATCAAAGCTCTTTTATCTTACAGCAAGGAGCACCGGAAAGGATTCAGCCTGTGCAGCCATCAATGAAATGAGGGAAAAGGGGTTAAGGATCAAGACCCTTGTGATAACCACAAAGGACAAGATCTGTTTCAAGCCTGATGCAGCATGCTCTCCGGATGAGTGCGAATATGCAAAGGGATATTTTGACAGGGTTGATGAGGCAGAGGAGAGATTTTTTCATGAGGACGATTTCACAGGGGATGTTATTGCAAGAATAGCAGAAGAAAATAAGGTGTGCCCATTTGAGTTCAGCCTTGGTCTATCGCTCATAGCGGATGTCATCATATGCGATTATAATTATGTATTTGACCCGCGGGTGTACCTGAGAAGATTTTTTCTGGAGGAGGAAAACGACTTTATCCTTCTTGTGGATGAGGCCCATAATCTGGTGGACAGGTCACGTGAGATGTTTTCCGCTGAGATATTCAAACAGACCTTCCTCGATACGAGAAAGGAGATAAACAGGGAAGAACTGCCCGCTATTTATAAAAAGATAGGTGGCATAAATACAGCCCTCAATAAACTCAAGAAAAGGTGCGATGAAAATGGGAAAAAGTTGATTGTAGAGACAGATGCGCCCGTTTCCCTTGTGCCTTCCATAAGGGGCCTTATCAAGGAGTGTGAAGAGTGGTTTGCACTCAATATAGAGTCTCCATCAAAGGATACCATTCTTGATCTCTATTTTAATGTAAGGACATTTGCCAGGATACTCGAGGAATATGATGAAACCTACAGAACCATATTTGAGATCATGGATAAGGATTTCAGGGTAAAGCTCTTCTGCATAGACCCTTCAAAGAGGCTTGAGAGGACATTCAGCAAAAACAGGGCCGCTGTATTTTTTTCCGCTACCATGTCTCCTTCAGGCTATTTTAAAAGGCTCTTCGGCTGTGCGGCAAACACAAGAAACCTGGAGATAGCCTCGCCCTTTCCTCCCGAAAACCTCTGTCTTATTATTTACAGCGGTATCTCGACCCTGTTCAAAAACAGGGAGTCCACAAAGACGAACGCCGCAGCCCTTATTAACCCTGTTATTGATACACGAAAGGGAAATTATCTCCTCTTTTTTCCATCATATGCCTACATGCAGATGATCATCTCGCTTTTTGAGGCTGAAGATAAGGGTTTTGAGATCATTATCCAGAACCAGGGCATGACAGGGGAGGAGCGGGACAATTTTTTGAGTCGCTTTTCAGTCTGTAATGAAAACGCCCTTTTAGGTTTTGCTGTTATGGGGGGGATATTTGGGGAGGGGATTGATCTGGCTGGAGAAAGGCTTTCAGGGGCTGTAATTTATGGCGTAGGTCTACCAGGTATCTCGCCTGAAAGGGATATTATTCGTGATTATTTCAATGAGACAGATCAGGCAGGTTATGAATATGCATACCTTTACCCCGGTATAAACAGGGTGTTGCAGGCTGCTGGCAGGGTAATCCGCTCTGAAACAGACAGGGGTGTGGTGATCCTTGTGGATGAGAGGTACAGGGAGCACAGATACAAATCCCTTTTCCCTGTGAACTGGCAACCTGTAAAAGTAAAAACAAAGGAAGAACTGGAAAGAGCGCTGGAAAGATTCTGGATCGGGGAATAGCCTGTGTTGATCAAGAAAACAAAGGTAGCATGGATGTAGAGACACGGCATGCCTTGTCTCTGCATGTGTTATTGTAAGCAAACTACCCCTTTAAATTAAACCTTGTGAAGCGCAGGTTATCATGATAAAGATTTCATCCTGGTTGCACTTGATGTAACCTGTTGAAAACGGAGTATATTTTAGAAGGAAAAGATGGATACAATAATTGAACAGGCAAAAGATGTGCTGAAAATAGAGGCCCAGGGTATACTTGACCTTATAGACAAGGTTGGCCCTGAGTTTGAAAAGGCAGTACAGTTAATGGTAAAGTCAAAGGGAAGGGTGATAATTACAGGAATTGGTAAGTCAGGGCTGGTAGGCAGAAAGATATCGTCAACCCTGAGCAGCACAGGCACACCCTCCATTTTTATGCATCCGGCAGAGGCTCTTCATGGCGATCTGGGTATGGTAACAAGGGATGACGTTGTACTCGCCATATCAAACAGTGGACATACCCATGAGATAAACAAGATATTACCCATGATAAAAAAGGATATGGGTGCTAAGATAATATGTCTTACAGGCGATACTGAATCGCCAATGGCGCACATGAGCGATGTTGTTATAGATGTAAAGGTTGCAAGGGAGGCATGCCCTGAAACAATGGCGCCAACAACCAGCACAACAGCAGCAGTTGCTATGGGGGACGCAATGGCCGTTGTCCTGATGAAGATGAGGAGGTTCGGGCAAAAGGATTTTAAGCGGTTTCACCCTGGAGGAACTCTTGGTGAAAGGCTGGGCACAAAGGTGAAAGAGGTCATGTTCACAGGAGATAGTGTGCCAACAGTAAAAACAGGTACATCGGTTTATGATGCCATAGTTGAGATAGATTCAAAGAATATCGGTGTTACAGTAGTTGTGGATGAAGAGATGCGTGTTGCAGGCATACTGACTGATGGTGATTTGAGAAGGGCCTTAATGAGGCAGGAAAATATCTATTCTCTTACTGTGGATGAGATCATGACCCCTTCGCCCAGGTCAATCGATGAAAACATATCAGCCGCAGAGGCTTTAGGTATAATGGAGCTTTATCAGATAACACACCTTGTGATCATTGACCATGAAAAGCGGCTCAGGGGCATCCTGCACCTCCATGATATACTTGGAAAAGAAGAGTTTAGACTTAATGGAGGGTTAACCTCTACATAACAGACTGGCTCAAGGCTCAGGGCACAAGGTTCAAGGTCTTTCTTCCCTGTGCCTTGAGCCCCCTGTCCCACCGTGGCTTTTAGCGCCCGTCCGCCGCAGTAGCCTGCTATGGAGGATGGAAAGGCGGATTCTCTTCATGGTAAGTGTTTTTATTGCTTTTCCTTGCGCCCTGTGCCCTGAGCCTTTCGCCCCGTTTTTATTTCATCTTCCTTATCCTGACCTCTATCCCTTTTTCATCCTTCAATAGATCAATGAGCTTTGAGGTGTCTGTCTCTCCATAATGATATGGGTAGAGGATAGCTGGTTTCAATACCTTTGCCGCATCCGCAACCATTTCTGGTGTCATGGTATAGGGCAGGTTCATGGGCAGAAATGCAATATCAATGCCCTTTATCGCCTTCATTTCAGGTGTATTTTCAGTGTCACCAGCCACATATACCCTTTTGTCACCAAAAGTAATTACGTAACCATTGCCTACCCCCTTTGGGTGAAATGGATTATTTGCATCCCTTTTATGCACTATATTATAGGCCGGCACCGCCTCTATCTTCAAACCTGACAGGATTTTAACATCACCATTTTTCATTATGGTCCCTTCACCAAGCTGTTTATTACCTGCCTCATTTAAAATGATCTGTGTCCCATCCTTTTTGAGGGCTGCTATCGCCTTTTTATCAAGGTGATCATAGTGGTCATGGGTAACAAGTATTATATCTGCCTTGGGCATATCCTCATAATCCGTGAATTCGGTCCAGGGGTCCACATGAATGATCCTGCCATCGAACGAAAACATAAGGGTGCCATGACCGATAAATGTGATTTCCAGATTTCCCTGTGATGTCTTTATCGTATCCATCTCAAATCCTCCCTGCGCAAAGGTGTATAAGGGTAATAAAAGAAACAGAAAAAGGGTCATAATCCTAATAGCTTTTTTCATGATATGTCTCCGTTGTTAAACTTTAAAATCTACCCTGTCAGAATAGCCGCATAGAGCGACCCCATGACATATTACAATAAATGTATTATCTGTTGTATAACTAATTGAGGATTGAATAATAACCAAAATATCGGGTTTTGTCTATTTTTGATGATATCTTAAGCAATCTTTCTTTTAAAAAATAAGGAAGAAAAATTAACAGTGGAAATACTGGCAATTGTTCCCTGTTGACACCTTCCCGCGTATCACATATACTCCTGCCCGGTATTTTGAGTTTTATTAATAATTTAGAGTAAATAACAACCGATAAAGAGTATCATTTCTATAAAGGGTGTTTCCATATTAAGAGTTTTTGTTTTACATCTTTATTTTTATGCTAACCCGCTGTTAATGCATTATCAAAAAAATAAATACAGATACTCCGGCAGCACTTTTAATAACAGGTCGGCTTGTTTTTTCGGAGTTAAATATGAGTAATGAAAATATATCCATTAATCAGAATGAGATAAATTCAGGACAGTTGAGTGTTGGTGTCATGATGGTATTTGTATCGATACTCACTGCCTTTCCCATGATGGCCACAGATATGTATATGCCTGCCCTTCCCTCTATCAAAGATCAATTGAACACCACCATTGAGCTGGTTAACCTCACAATGTCAGGGTTCTTTTTTGTCATCAGTATCAGCGGGCTGTTTTTCGGTTCCCTGTCTGACAGGTTCGGCCGTAAACCCGTTATTATGGTATCTCTTACACTCTATGTAGCCGCAAGTGCTGCCTGTGCAATCAGTACAACAATATATTTTCTGATTATCTCAAGGCTCTTTCAGGCAATAGGCTGCGCAGGGGGCATGGCAGTTTCAACTGCAATCATTAAGGACTTTTTCCCGCCTGAAAAAAAGGAAAAGGCCTTTGCCATTATAGGGGCATTAACAGGGTTTGTGCCTGTAACAGCCCCTATACTTGGCGCATGGATACTGAAATTCACCTCATGGCGGGGGGCATTTGTAGTGCTCGCTTTTCTGGGGGTTATCACCCTGATTTTCGGCCTTTTCTACAAAGAGACCAATACTGATCTATCAAAAGACAGCATCCCGGCCTCGCTTGGGAAGCTGTTTGTTGTGCTTTTTAACCCATCCTTTGCAAGACTTGTTTTATTGTTCTCATTTGCCCCGCTGGGTATGATGGCATTTGTAGGCATATCATCCTTTATCTTTCAGCAGACATTCGGTTTAAGCGAGCAGGCATACAGCTACTATTTTGCAACCAATGCAGCAATAAGCGTTCTTGTTGCCATAGCATATATACGCATTTCTCAGTTCATAAAGCCGCTTACAATTATTACAGGGAGTTTTGCATTGAGTATTGCAAGCGGTATACTCACCATACTTTTTGGCGGGTTACACCCAATGCTGTTCCTTGGATCAATAGCTGTGGGCAGCGCTGCGTTTGCGCTTCAGAGACCTCCATCAATGAATCTTCTGATTGAACAGCAGGATAAAAATACCGGCTCTGCCTCATCCCTTATGTTCTGCTTCATGGGTACCCTGGGCAGTATCGGCCTTGTGATTATCTCCATGGACTGGAGCAACCGGATTGTAGTGCTTGGTGTTATCAATATGCTGCTTGGCATCATGAGTTTATTCTTCTGGTTATATACAAAAAATAGGTGTAAAATCCCTAAAAACATGAGGTAAAATACTTTATACGGGGCGTCAGCAATGAAAAACCTGTTAGAAAACCGGATGGTCAGTAAGATAATAAGTTTTTTAATCAGCATAACAATAGTGCTTATTATTTTTGTAGGTATTGTGGGGATACTTTTCCCCATGATACTTGAGGCAAGGTTTGAACATGTGAAGATCATATCTCTTGTTTCCACCCTTATAGGCGCCCTGATTATATTGATTTCAAGACGCTTTAGAATTATGCGTTTTATTTCGTTTGTAAAAAAGCCGGGTGATTTTGATTTTAAGGTTTATGATTACATAGGGTCTGTGATTATAGGCGCAACTTTTCTTGTCGGCGGGATTACCTATATGCGCACAAAAAACCCTGTCCTGTTTTTTGTCCCCTTTATTGCCGGGTTTGCCATAATAAGGATACTTATTTTTTATGTAAACAGAAAAGCAAAGGCAAAGGCCCGGAAATCTGCTCGTCTGACTACCAATACATAGCGTTAAAATATTAACAATTGACAAAATCAACGCGTTATTTTATTACAATTTTCATAATAAATCGAGATAGTTATTTTGCTGATATTAAATTAAGGTATATAAAGTAAAACATGGATCGTTTTGCATCAACTATACTTAATGCATGGCTTGGGAGTCACAACCGGAAACCCCTGGTAATTCGTGGGGCGCGTCAGACAGGAAAGACATGACTGGTACGTGCTTTTGCAGAACATAATAACCTTCGCTTAATCCAATGAAAAATTTTTCAAGGCGCCCATGCTTGATGTCGGCCTGATTTCTGCACAGCTTGGTTTGTCATCGGTAAAACCAGTACAGACAAAGGATTTGATTTTTACCAATAAGGGTGGGATAGCTGAACAGTTTGTAGGACAGCAGTTGAGGTCTGTCCAGGCAGTTTCAACTGATCCTCAACTTTTTACTGGCAGAGGACAGGGGGAAGACTTGGTGAAATAGATTATATTATTCAACATGCTGACAAAATAATTCCGGTAGAGGTTAAATCAGGAACAGCAGGATGCATGAAATCACTTCATCAATTTATGGCAGAAAAAAATCTTGAGCTTGCTGTAAGAATAGACTCTAATACCCCAAGGGTTGAAGATGTTGGTCTGAAAACAACTTCAGGGCAACCGGTAAAGTACCGCCTGCTTTCAATCCCTTTATACTTAACAGGCCGAATCAGTGAACTGATTGATGAAATACTTTAAAAATAAATAGTATACAGGCAGGTTATCAATTAATAATAGTAAAGGGAGGCTTGAATAGAATGGCCGAATCAAAATACAGGAAATACATTCTTGAGACACCTAAAGGAAAGCTCCATACCGGAGAGCTGTTTGATGGATTTCTTGCGAGCCCTGACAAACTGGGGGTTGACTGCCAGATATTATACTCTGTCATAACAGAGGCCGACCAGGAAGGGGATGAAACAGAGCCACATACTCATGATTTCTCGCATGTTATGTGTTTTTTTGGTAGCAACCCGAATGACAAGTATGAATTTGACGCAGATATTGTTTTTTTTATGGAGGGCGAGCCTCAGATAATAAACAAACCCTCAATAGTGACTGTCCCGGCCGGGTTGTCCCACTGCCCGCTTGTTTTTAAAAGGGTTGGTAAGCCTGTTACCTGGATTGAGGTGATGCTTACATCAAGTTATGGCAGGGTGAAATAAGTGAGGTTTATGCCTATTTATTATGCTATCTGTTATTAATGAAATTAGAAAGGGGTGTGTATGAAACCAGATATCATTCATCTCTCTGTTCCAGTGCAGCGCGCACATTTTCTGCCAGCGATTTTATTGAATAGGGCTTCTGGATAAAAAAGACACCCTCCTCCAGAATGCCACGATGGGTAATGATATCGGCAGTGTAGCCTGACATAAACAGCTTTTTTATCCCGGGGCGCAGGTTTGCCAGATGTTCTGAAAGATCACGTCCGGTCATTCCTGGCATGATAACATCAACGAGAAGCAGATCTATCTTTCCATCATAATTTTGAGCAAGACGTATGGCTTCATCGGGTGAGTTGACTGCAATTACATGGTAACCAAGCCGTTCAAGCATATCTTTGGTCAGATCCAGAACGGTTTTCTCATCCTCAACAACAAGGATGGTTTCAGCACCGCCTGTAACTGGTTTATTCTCTGTTTCAATCGCTCCGGGGGTTTCGGAGCCCTGGTATCTGGGCAGATATATTTTAAAGGTTGTGCCCCTGCCGGGTTCACTATATACGCTTATAAAGCCATCATTCTGTTTTACAATACCGTAAACGGTTGCCAGCCCCAGCCCGGTCCCCTTGCCATCGGTCTTTGTAGTAAAGAAGGGCTCAAAAAGATGTTCACGTATATCATGCTCCATTCCACACCCGTCATCACTGAAGGTAATCATTACATAATCACCCGGCATACTGCCCGGATGCTGACGGCAGTAATCTTCATCAAGGACGATGTTTTCGAGGGAGATGGTTATTTTACCATGTTTTTCAATGGCATCGCGTGCGTTAACAGCAAGGTTAGCCAGAATCTGGTCAATCTGGGCAGGATCAATTCTAACAGGCCACAGGTTATGCCCGGTGTTCCATTCCAGCTCGATATCTTCACCAATAAGCCTTTGGAGCATGGTTAACATATTTCCGAGAGTAATGTTTAAATCCAGGACCCTGGGCGCTATGGTCTGCTTGCGGGCAAATGCTAGGAGCTGCCTTGTAAGGGCAGAGGATCTGAGTGAGGCCTTATAGATTTCGCTCAGGTGTCTGTAAACAGGGGCAGAGGGATCAAGACTGTCCATGGCAAGCTGCGCATGACCGCTTATAACATTAAGCATATTATTAAAATCATGGGCCACTCCGCCTGCCAGTCTTCCTACAGATTCCATTTTTTGGATCTGTAGAACCTGATCCTGAAGCCTTTCCTTTTCTTTCTGCAGCTCCAGGTATCCGGTGATATCCCGCGATACTGAAACATAATTTACTATATCCCCTGCATCATTAAAAACGGGCGAGACAGTTGCTACCTCGGTGTAAGGAGCGCCATCTTTCCTGCGGTCTTCGAGTCGTCCGCCCCATGGCTTTCCACTTTCAAGGGTAGCCCAGAATTCTTTGTTATAAGTATTGTTTTCATTAAGATCAGAATCAAGTCTGCGACCAATCACCTCTTCACGTGTTCTGCCGGTTACTTTTTCATAGGCGGGATTAACATAACGTACAACCCTCCCTTTATCTATAATAACCACGCACTCGCCGGACTGCTCAATGGCCGATACCAGCCGGTCATTATCCGCCTCAGCCAGTTTTCGTTCAGTAATATCATTTATAAGGACGAAAATTCCCTCAGGTATCGGATGAACACTGGTTTCATACCATTTTACAGTGCCGTCTGGTAGCTGTGCTGAACCTTCAACATGCTGTGCAATACGCTCAACCATACAGGTGGTAAAGGCTTCAAAGGTTTTTGATTTTTCAAAGCCGGGATATGCCTCCATCAGTGTGCGCCCTAATAGCTCTTCTTTTGTGCGCCCGCTGTGTTTAAGCGCCATGGCATTCAGATATATAAGTTGCCAGTTAAAATCAATTATCTGGCATCCTTCCATGATACCATCAAGGGCATTTCGATATCGCTCCTCAGTCTTTCTCCGGGCAGCCTCCATCTCAAACAGGGTGCGGTAATGGGCCTTTTCATTTCTCTGCCAGAATATCCCAAGGATCAAAAAAATCAGCCCGACAAGAAATAAAAAAGAGATTAATACTGGGATATACTCCCTTATTAAACCTGAATATATTTCACTTTTATCTATTTTAACAATTAGCATCCATGATGTATCAGGCACGGAATTAGCGACTGCAATAACCTCTTCACCCCGATAATCTTTCCCCTGTATTACGCCATTCAACCCCTGTATAGCCTGAGATTCAATACTACCCTGGTCCAGCGGGATGTTTAATGAAAGGGCTGTACCCTTTTTATGACGTGCCTCGTTTAGGAAAAGTACAGAATCATTTTCACGGCGGATGAGCAGGCTTTCGGCTGTGCTGCTGTATCCGGGCCAGAAATTAATAATGGGGTCAAGAACACGTGACGATTCATACTCAAAAATAAAGGCTGAGTTCGGGACGCGGGAAGTGCCTTTGCCCGCATAAAAGGGCATTACAAGGTCATAATGAGGGTTTATATTGTCAGCAGGGATGTACAGGTCTGTCATCACGGCTTTCCCTGTCCTGAAGGATTCATGCAGGGCCTTCCGGGATGTTTCAGACAATCCAGCCTGATTATCCTTTAATGACAAGAAAATTTTCCCATCAACATCAACGTAAAGGGCATCTGAATAGAAATATGACTGCTGCGCTACTCGCGACCTGGTCATTATTTCATCAATATCCTCTTCCCTGGGGCCACCATCCCATCGCTCAGCGAGTTTGACATAGTAAGGGCTTTCCATCATCATGATGGTTTCACGCAGCATCACATTACGCCAATCAGTGAGTCGGTTTATTGTCAGTTGAATAATGGATTCAAGTCGGGCAGTAGTATCGTTTAGATAACGCTGTTGTGCAGCTTTGTAATACCAGATACAGCTTGCGAGGAGTATTATGGCCACCAGCACAAGGACTATCCTCAGCCGACGAGGGAATATTTCCATTTAACCTCCATCTAAAATCTATATACATTCAGATTTTTCTGTCAGCATTACCAGCGATGAATCATAATTTTAAATAAAATATAGGGGGATCAATATATTATGTCAATTTAAATCCATTTCATTGTCTGTAAAAATAGCATGAGAATTTATGGGTTTACTAAAGAAAACTCGCATATCGTATCCTCAATAGCGGTGATAATTTTGTATTATACTAGCGGAACATATGTCCCCCGTTCCTATGGAAACCACAGGAACGGGTGACAAAAGCCTTATATTGCATGAGGCCTTTTTACTATTACTACTCCCCTGATATTATCCGACTTTTCCTTTATCTCTTTCTCAACTACAGCAATACCCATAAGGATAATCTTTTCGATATCCACACCACCATGAGATGAAGAGAAGCTGATCACCATATATCCCTCATCAGTAATACCAGCGGTATACTGAACAGACATTCCATCCTGCAGGTTAAGTGTAAAGGGATATTGCTTTTCAGGCATCCTGTATCTGGTAAGCACTTCCATTTCCACACTGTTATTTGGGGCAGCCGATAACGCCTGATTATCCTTGCTTATTGTGTAGTTATTGATCCAGACCGGGTCAGCGGGCCCAATCTGCTCAAAAACAGGCATTGAATTAATGATGGTTTTTATTTCGCCAGATGAAGCTCCTCCGCTATTCATGATGCTCCCGCCTTCTGGACCAGGCATAAAGCTTATTATTGTGCTTCCACTTTCTGATGAGAGTGAAAATGCACCGGTTTCTGTAATGTTAAGGGACATAACCTCAAATCCGGCATAACCGGCCATTGCCGAACTGCCTGCTCCCGGCCCCAGCAAAGAGGTAAAGGAACCTCCTGATATAGAGGCGTGATCCTGGCCGGTACTGTTAATGCCGTTTTGTCTGTCTCTCGAAACCATGTCAATTTCCACATTCGTTTCACTGATAATTGCAAGTTGACCGCTTAAAAAGTTAATATCATAGTTATTCGAGGTCAGACCAAAAGGCTCGATATCATACAGGCCGGGATTAACTGCCCCCTGACTTGTCCCGCCATATTCAAGTATTCCATTCAGTATAGCATTTGTCTCATTATTGACAAAACCGGTATATGTTACTCCGTTACCTCCGCTGTATGTAACATTATTGAAAACCCTGGTATCATCACTGGCAGTTACAGTCAGCAGGGCAGGTGCAATATTAGCAGTGGTCGTAGATGTGGTATTTTGCAGGTTGTAGTTTGCTGAATCGATTCCTGAAAGGTTGATATCTGTTACATCTATGGTTTTTCCAATCCCTGCATCTTTGTCTGTAAAAGCTGCACTCTGGATAAAGTTTACAATATCGCCCGCTATAACATCAGCAGAATAGGCTGCTACCTGGGCATTTGTAGTACCATCATACACCTTGTCTATTCCGGTGTAGGTGGCGGTCAATGATTTTTGTGTAATGTTTGCAGTAGTGGTTGCCTGATCAGTTATTGAGTAGTTACCTAAATCTGTTCCGCCATAACTGCTGGTAAGTGTAACAGTCTTTCCGGTTCCTACGTTTTTGTTATCAAACAGACCTGAAGCAGAGACAGTCACCGTGTCTCCTGCCAGCCATCCTGATGCGCCGGTGGTGTCTACTGTTGCTGTGGTATTTGCGTCATAGACCTTGTTTGCAGCAGTAATACCTGAGATATTTATTGCCCTCTGGGTTATGTTAGCTGTTGTTGTGGCCTGATCAGTAATAGAGTAGTTTCCTGCGTCCGCTCCACCATAACTGCTTGTCAGGTTAATTGTCTTTCCTGCACCCACGTCTTTATTATCAAACAGGCCGGATGCGGAGACAGTCACTGTGTCTCCTGCCAGCCAGCCTGCTGCACTGGTGGTATCTACTGTTGCAGTGGTATTTGCATCATAGACCTTGTTTGCGGCTGTAATACCTGAGATATTTATTGCCCTCTGGGTTATGTTAGCTGTTGTTGTGGCCTGATCTGTAATAGAGTAGTTACCCGTGTCCGCTCCACCATAACTGCTTGTCAGGTTAATTGTCTTTCCTGCACCCACGTCTTTATTATCAAACAGGCCGGATGCAGAGACAGTCACAGTGTCCCCTGCCAGCCACCCTGCTGCGCCGGTAGTGTCAACTGTTGCTGTTCTATTTGCATCATAGACCTTGTTTTCGGCGGTAATACCGGAAATGGTGATTGCCCTCTGGGTTATGTTTGCTGTTGTGGTTGCCTGATCAGTAATAGAGTAGTTACCCGAATCTGCCCCGCCATATGTGCTGGTCAGGGTAACAGTCTTACCTGTTCCCACATTTTTATTATCAAACAGACCTGATGCAGAGACAGTCACAGTGTCCCCTGCCAGCCACCCTGTTGCGCCGGTAGTGTCAACTGTTGCTGTTCTATTTGCATCATAGACCTTGTTTGCAGCAGTAATACCTGAGATATTTATTGGCCTCTGGGTTATGTCTGCTGTTGTGGTTGCCTGATTAGTAATAGAGTAGTTTCCTAAATCTGTTCCGCCATAACTACTGGTAAGTGTAACAGTCTTTCCTGTACCCACGTTTTTGTTATCAAACAGACCGGATGCAGAGACAGTCACTGTATCTCCGACTATCCAGCCTGCTGCACCGGTAGTGTCTACAGTTGCTGTGGTATTGGTATCATAGACCTTGTTCGTAGCGGTAATACCGGAAATGGTGATTGCCCTCTGGGTTATGTCTGCTGTTGTGGTTGCCTGATTAGTAATAGAGTAGTTACCCGCGTCCGCTCCACCATAACTGCTTGTCAGGTTAACTGTCTTTCCTGTCCCTACGTCTTTATTTTCAAACAGACCGGAAGCAGAGACAGTCACTGCGTCACCTGCCAGCCAGCCTGCTGCGCTGGTGGTGTCTACTGTTGCTGTGGTATTGGCGTCATAGACCTTGTTTGCGGCTGTTATACCTGAGATGGTGATTAGCCTTTGGGTTATATTAGCTGTTGTGGTTGCTTGATCAGTAATGGAGTAGTTCCCTAAATCACCACCGCCATAGCTGCTTGTAAGGTTTACTGTCTTGCCTGTACCAACGTTTTTATTATCAAACAGACCTGATGCAGAGACAGTAACTGTATCCCCTGCCAGCCAGCCTGCTGCGCCAGTGGTATCTACTGTTGCTGTGGTATTTGCATCATAGACCTTGTTCGTAGCGGTAATACCTGAGATAGTTATTGACCTCTGATTAACCGTCAGTTCATCAGTGCTTCCGGCATTGTCTGAAAAGCCATAGCCGAGGCTGTTGGTGAGTCCACTGCTGTAAATAATGTCGTGAGTTCCGACGGTTGCATAGCCCGCGGTTGATAAGGTACCGCTCAATGTCCATGTCACGGTTCCAGATGTACTAGTGGAACTGTCGCCGTTCAAGTAACCGGAGTGGGTATAGACGCTGCCAGGACCTGATCCATAGGTGACCGTCTGTCCGCTGCTCGGGGTGACAGTAATGATGGGTTGTTCACGGTATATGGCATTGAGCCCAGTGTTAAGAGCTGTCCAGCCGCCTGATGAAAAGTCTGTAGTTTCATCTGCGTTATACCTGAATCTGCCGCTTCCTGAACCCACAAGTGCTGCAAGGCCGGTGCTGTCAGAAACATCCCCTGAATAAAGTTTTGCAGTGCCTCCCGCTCCAAAGTTTATTGAGCCGCCACTGATGAGGATATTTCCGCCGGTTGATGTGCCTGCTGCTGTATTTTTACCTGCATTGAGCGAGATGGCGTCGGCTGTGGCATTAGTTGTGGTAACCACACTGGTCAGTGAAAGGTCGCCGGTTAATGTTGCGATATCAATTTCTCCATCCACATTAATTGAACTGAGTGTCATCGTGTTACTGTCAATAATCGAAACATTATTTCCAGATGTGACTGACACTGCGCCATTAAAGTTATTACCGACATTGCTGAGAGTAATGTTGTTTGCACTGCCCGCTGTGATAGCTGTGTTACCAATAATGTTAAGCGCGGCGGTCTGAGAGACTGCGCCGTTTCCGGTCAGGGTCAGATTTTCATTTGCAGTCACAGCTCCATTGATTGCGATGTTGGAATTGTTAATTAGTGTGATGTTGTCATTAAAAGTAGTCGCGCTGCCAACTGTGGTAGCACCGGATGTTGCATTGCCGATAGTGATGTCTGAAAACCCGTTCGTAAAATTGGTGAAAAAATAACTGGAGGCAATGTCCAGGGTGTTGGCACCGGTAGTGCCGATATTAATCGCTCGGCCTGCGGTGTAAGGTTCGATGGCCAGGGTTCCGTTGCCGGAGAGTGTAGTGCCATTTTGAATGCTGAGAGTATTGGCCGTGATCGATATATCGCCAGTTCCAGCATTAATACTTTTATTGTTGCTTCCGGTATAAAGTTCTACGTTGTTTGGCGAAACCATCGTGATATCACCACCACTCGTCGAGGCATTAAGTGAGACACTGATACCCTTGCTTGTATCTGCTGTGTTCTCACCATAAAAGCTTATGCCTCCTGGCCCGGATGTTATTCGGGTATATCGATTATTTAATTGTGAGCTGTTAAGACCGCTTCTTCCAGATGCGCTACTTATGCCACTCATGCTAATAGTGTTCGCATTGATATCTAAATAACTGCCTTCAGCTACACCGGCAATCCATGCGGATAATTCAATGGCATTATATGAGGAGGATTCACCTATCATAGTCAGGGTACCGCTTCCGGCATCTAATACTCCGCTATGAGAGTAGTTTATCCCCATTCCAACACCACCACCCGAAGATTTGCCTTTTATAAAGATATCTCCGCCATCAGACAAGATGGTTGTTCCAGCAGTTGCAGCACCATTCAATCTACCGATACTGACTCCGCTTATATCTGATGTGGCCGAAGTCGCAAACCCATCAGGTCTGCCATCGCTATTGCCATCTGCCCCACCAGCCATCACAATATCACCGCCGTTGGTATCAATTGCGCTGCCATCGTAAAGGAAGATGTAACCATCGTTATTAGCATCCGCATCCGCCCACAGTGTCAGATGCGCAGTCTGGTCCATGCCGCCTGTGACGGTTGCCTCGCTGTTGGTCGTGATATTTCCGGCTGTCTTCAACGTCAGCGGATCGTTGTAAGTCAGCGCTGTGTTGCCGATGTTTATATTGCCGGCATTGGCGCTGCCAATGGTGATGCTGGAAAAGCCATTCGTAAAGTTGGTAGAGAAGTAACTTGCAGGAAGGCTTAAAGTCCCTGTGCCGCCTGCAATACCGATTGTGTTTAATGCGGTGTATGGTTGAATTAGGAGCTTACCGGCGCTTGACAGGGCAAAAGACCCGCCCAAATCCGCTGTGTCGCCGGTGAGCGTAATATCACTCGTGGAGGCCGTCACATCTGTTCCTGCCTTATAGCCTATGGTAAAGCTATCCCCGCCATAAAAACTCTTTTGATCTGAGGTGTTTGTAACCACCCCTGTAAAATTTATTGGGCCGCTGTTGGCTAGCACGTTAGCATTATTCATCTGAAAACCCGGGCTGTAGGGGGCAGTACCACCCTTCCCAATAAGAGTAATGCCTCCCCCGCCTGTTGACTGAATAGTCCCATTTATTGGCATATTGATACCAATAGCCGCTGAATCGGGACTTACAGCTGAAGATGCATCACCTGTAATAGTAATAGCGTCTGCTCCTGCATTTGTTGATTTGATGTTTACAGCCGCCGCCATAGAAACCGCCTGTGAATTCAGGCCTTCGCCACTTCCTCTTGATATTCCATCAATAACTATTTTACCAGTTCCCGCATCGATTGTGCCGCCTCTAAAATAGACACCTGCGGCAAAATTGCTGGGTGCATCATAACCTTTTCCATAAAGATTAATATTGCCGCCTGATGAGGTCAGGTTGGTCGCATTTGACATCTCTATGCCACCCCGATATGACCATTCGCCACCTATATATGTGCCATCACTAACTGCATAACCGTTTCCAACTGTCAGTAAGCCAGCCCCTTCGTATGGTGTCCATTGTGCGGTGCCTGAACCGCCACCCATCCATATGCCTCCCCCATTTGTAGAAATGCTGTTTGTCCCAGCAAAATAAATGTGACCGCTGTCAGAACCATCACTGTCAGACCACATAATGGTGTTAAGCCTACCAGACGATGAACTTATTAAACTGCCGGATTCCATAATAATGCTGCGGGTTGTTTTGATAGTTAAATCTGCATCTGCCCCTGTTGCGTTGGTTATGCTCTTTCCTGTAGCCAAGGTAAAATCGACATTAGCATTGGTCTGGGTCAGTGTTGTCGAGGCTGAGCCGAGTGTAACGTTGCCATTGTAGGTTTGCAGACCTTCTGTTGTGACCGCGCCGCCGTTGATGGCAATACCTGATGTAGATGTGACATCCAGGGACGCCAGTGCCTTGCTTGTACCCACAGCCCCGGAGAATGTGACCGTACCAGCGCCTGCATTGATCGTTAGAGGTGAAGCTGCCTGATTGGTTTCTTTGACATAGTAGCTGAGAGTCTGCGGCGTGTTGATAGTGTAAGAAGGTCCGCCAGTCAAGTCATTCCACTGTCCTTGGGTACCTGTAAATTGCAGTACTGACTCATATTCCAGTGCGTAGTCGGTGTTCCCTGCTCCGCTGACATAGTTGTTCGGTTCGCTACTGCTCCAGTTCGAAAAATATCCGCTGATGACGTTACCAATCCCATTACCGGTCTGGATGAAGAAGGTTGTTCCTGCGCCGCTGTTTGCTGTGCCTTCAGGACCAGTAACCCATCGCCACTGGTTGTCAGTTCCGATGCCGGTTACGCGTCGCGCTCCCAGCCAGGATTCCTGGTAGTTTACAGCTCTGCTTGCTATGGAATTTTCAAGTCTGGAGGTTATTGTTGCGAGATAAGTTGAACCTACAGCGTTTCCAGCTCCGCTCTGAGAATTACTGAGCGCATTGCTCCAGGTGCCTGAGTAGGTTACGCCGGTGTAGCTGTTGGCGGAGTTGAGCAGCCCATAGAAACGGATATTACCGCCACTGGAGTTAACTGACAGGCCATTGGTGTTGGCGATGAGCATCTCTCCCCTGATATCAACAGCGCCACCATTAGTAGAGATTGTCTGGGGAGCGCTGCCGCCGACAAAGACATCACCACCCACCAGGGTGGAAACGCCACCTATGGTGGCTGTGCGGCCGGTACCGAAGCTCAGGTTGCCACCATTTGTATTGATATCAGAGTTTAATATTATAATACCTGCTCCATCACCAACACCATTGTTGTTGTCAGCATCTAGCACCAAATTCAGTTTACCAGTGCCTCCGGTGTTGCTGATTGCCTGATCAACCACAATTGAATTGGCTGCGTTAAGAGTCAGCGTTACGTTCGTATCACCGCTGGCTTTTGTGATGGCATTACTGACAGTGATATCGCCAATGCTGCTCCCTGTAGTTCCTGTGGTGATGGTAACATCTGTCCCGCCCTGTAATGAAACCGCTATATCTGTGGCCAGAATAGTTGAATCGGCACCAGGAACAAAGGTGCTGCTGTAGGCGGTTCCGCTGATTGATCCACCGATAATGATATTCCATGGATCAAGCAGCCACTCGCCATTTTTGCCATTCGCGGCTGATGCATCAGCCTTTACTCCTGCCACATCCAGCCAGTGCCCTGATGTTTCTATCCGCCCGCCATTGCCGCCGTTTGGGCCACCCTTGGCCTCAAATGCGCCATAGGCGCGGGTGACAGAATTCGGGTTAAGTACATCCGACCATGCAACCACTGTTCCGCCATCACCCTTATCTGTTGCATTGGCCTCAAGCAAGGCCCCCTGCTCAATAACTGTGCCCTCTGCCTGATGAATAGTTGGATCGCTCCCCTGCCAACTGCCGCCTACAAGCACATCACCACCGCCGGTTATGCCAGATGCATTAAGGTGCGCGCCTGATTCAACAAGCACCCTCTCTCCGGTAACTGTTATATTTCCGCCTGCCCCTGCATCAGATGATGCATTAAGTGCGCCTGATATTGTGGCCTGACCACCCTCTGCAAAAAGAAATATCCTTCCGCCCTGTTCAGTTACCCCTTGAGCTTCTACAATACCACTATTGTTAATAACTGACCCTGTAAGATCATCAGCCGCCTTTGCAGTCATTATAACTGTGCCGCCCTTTGCTTGAATCAGCCCTCTATTTTCTATCTGCGCATCTATAGCGCCCTTATCAACTGTAAATGTAACAAGGCCGTCACCTGCAAAGTCAAGATTCACCCTGTCACCGGCAGCAAAAAGGGCAGAGCCTTTATCAGCAGAAATAAGGCCGGTGTTTTTTATTTCAGGGGCAATAAATGCCAGGTAGCCGCCATTTAAGGCGCTGATATTGCCATCATTTCGTATTGCGCCTGCATCTCCGCTGCTCTCAAAACTATATTTTCCCTTAAGAAAATCCTCATCAGAGATATTCAGCGAAGAGGCAACAAGGCCACCCACATCCACCCGGGCTGTGGGGCCGAAATATATGCCTGAAGGGTTAAGAAGAAAAACCTGACCGTTTGAGCTCAGTCTTCCAAAAATCTGCGAGGGGTTCTGGTCATGAATACGGTTAAGCGCAACACTGGATGAGCCGGGCTGCATAAAATCAACGGAGGCATCCTGGCCTATATTGAATGTGTCCCATTCAGCGCTCATTTTATCTGTATACTGGTTTACAGTCATTGAACTTCCGTTTTGGGAAATATCTGCCTGACCTGATGTAACATATCCACCAGAGGGCAATTCTCCCGGATCAATGGCCCATAAACTGCCTCCTGCTGTGAGAAGTGCAATGAGGAGAATTGAGCCCGACACCAATGGACGTCGGAACCATCCGGATGCCGCCATCTCAGAAACTGAAATCCACATCTTCTTTGTTTTTGACCACACAAGTTGATATATTTTATTCATGGGGTATAACCTCTTATTAAATATCTCTAATTAAAACCACAATACCATCTGAACCCAGAACCGGCCGCTGTGGGCGCGGTTATCAGCATTCTTGCCCTGAATGTTTCTTCCATCATTGGAGCCGACCTTATGGGCGTAGGTTGCCCTCAGGCTGTAAATACCCGGGTACTGAATATTTAAACCGATCCCGCCGCTGGAAAGCAGATAGTCATTTTTTCCAGTTGTATTGGTTATTGCTCCGGGCCAGGGGTCATGGTTAAGCTTAGTCCAGCCAGCGTCATAAAAACCTACAAGCTGTGTTGATTTTAGATAAGGGATAGGTGGAAGGTCATACCTGATCTCTACTGTACCCATATGACCTTCATCACCGGCCCCCTCTCCTGATGGATATGCACGAACACCATAGGGGCCGCCAAGTATGAATTTCTGTGATGAATCAAGATTGCCTGATGCCAACTGCCCCCGCATGGAGACAAACAGGGCCACTGCCTGGGTCATTCTCTGAAGCCTGGCCATTGAATAGGTAAGGCGTGAAAAACCTCCATGTGTGCCGGGGCCTGCTGCATCCGCCATCCTGTTTGAGGCAACCCCTGACAGATCAGCATTTCCTCCATAAAAGGTCATTTCTGCAATGGTAAGCCCGCCCCCTTTAAACCGGTCAAAAAAATTACCTCTAAGGTTAAGGCTCCCAACAGCCAGTTCACGATCCCTTGTTTTGATACTGTTTGCCTCATCCCATAAATCAAGATATTCAAAACCGAGTTCCAGCCACAGGCTTGCCCTGCGTGATCGGACAACAGGGTATGAAAGGTTTGAACCAATAACCTGTGCCTCCCCTTTTGCATTAAGCGGTTTCAGCTCTTCTCCAAGTTCATAATGGAGATAAGAATAGGAGATGTTTTCCTTTAACCCGCTGTAGCCAATGGGCAGTGCATAGGAGGCGATTCCATGAATCATATCTTCAGCCCCAACATATGAAATGGCTATCTGATCACCCTGGCCGAACGAATCATTGGCAAATATCTGCCCTGCCCCGCGAATGTAACCTGTATAGCGGTCGCCGTGATTGTCCGCAGAAAGAAGACCCTGAATAAGGCGATCTTCTGATGCGTTTATTTTTAAAGAGGTTGAACCCGGTGTTGCCCCAGGTTCAAGAGATGCCTGTGCCTTTATACCTGGAAGGTCATTAATAAGGAGTACGGCCCGCTCTATTTTGTCCATGCGTGTTGCGCTCTCTTCAGGGATTGCATGGTCAGCTATTCCCTGCAGAATCTCTTTTCTGACCCTTGCAGGTTCCCTGACATTTATATTTGCCATGCCTGAAATATGCCCCGCAATAATCTGTATCTCAATAATACCATCTGTAACATCCTGCTCAGGTAGAAATGCACGGGCGAGTAGAAACCCCTTTTTTTCACGCAGATAGTTTGTAATATAGAGGGTAATCTGCTTAAGCTCAAAAAATGTTAGCTCTTTACCTATCTTTTCTCTCACAAGTTCATATAGTTCAGCCTCTGTGGCCATTTTACTGTAATCACCTGTGAATTTGATCTCCCTGACGGGAATTTTGACACCTGTGTCAGAAGAGGGAGCTTCAGCCTCTTTGATGACCTCCTTTTCCGGGAAACGGTCAGGAATGGCAGGGGCAGCCTGCCTTTGCTCCTTAAGAAGGGTTCCAGCGTCAGGCTGGGCCATCAGGGTACTGCATAGTAGTAAAAATATAATAAAAACAGATAGTAACAGATTTTTGCAGAATGGTGTTTTCATGAATATGCCTCAAATAATTTCCGTATACAAATAAAAAGCCAGCGACTCTTTTTTTACCTCAAAAAACATTAATTATATTTCGCAAAAAATGTGCCAGATTTTTCTATAGCCTGGCAAACCAAAACAGGTGGCAGGAGGAAAAATCGGATATTGGTAGTGATCGATTATGTTGGAGGTGTGGAGCTGACGCAGAAGGCCTCAAATGGTATAAGCGCCATCATATAGAGCTGTCAGAGCGATGTTTTCTTTTAAAGGGCAGGTAGCTTAAGTGAATATATCATTCCCTTGTCCGGCAGATTTTCAAGGTAAATGTCACCAAGGTTTTTTCTTGCTGCAAGTCGGGCAATGGAAAGGCCAAAGCCTGTGCCATCTGGCCTTGATGAATAAAATGGGACAAATGCATTTTGTATATTTTCCGGTAATGCGAAAAACCCCCTGTTCGTAATCTCTATCTCAATAAATGGTGAGGATGGGTCATAATGATCCAGAGAGATCAAGATGTCAGTCTGTTTTTCACCTGCTGTTTCAATACAGTGCTGAAAGACATTTACGAAAAGGATTTTAAGGTCATTTTTATCGCCCTGTATCATGATATCTGAAGGAGGGAGATCCATGGCTATTTTTAACCTGCCATTTAAACTTCCTGCTGCTTCAGAGATCAGTGTATTTAAAGAAATACCTGTATACTCTGTTTCCTTTTCATACATATCAGAATATATTGCCGCATCGGTCACCATTTTCTCAAGCCTTCTGCTCTCTTCAATAATGGTCTTGCAAATATTATGGATATTATTATGGTCAGTCTCTTTGCCAGCATTATTCATAAGCCTCATGGCATTTCCACCTATCACTGTGAGCGGGTTTCTGACCTGATGTGAAATTCCCCTCACAACCTCCATGTCACACCTTGAGGTGGCCTCGATAAATGCATGGGTCTCAACAAGGGTACAAAGGTCTACCATCTTATCAATAAAAATCAGCACCTCCTTGTGGGCATCTTTCGGGATCTCTTTTTTGACAATCTCCTGACAGAATTGTCTGAGAATGGAATAGCTCAATGTTATAAACCTGTGATCAATATTCAACTCGACGTGCCTTAGCCCGCTTCTCCAAAGGCTCATGAGAAAGCTGTTGTCAAAATTGTTCCTGAAAAAAGAGGCAAACCATTCCTCCCATATCCAGCTCAGATTTTCAGCATGCTCCTGGTGTTTAAGAAAGAAATCAGTCTCATCAATACGACTGAAATAATCGAAAAAATATTCGGAAAAACTAGTTTTATTTTTTATAAACAGGTTACTGTATTCACCAATCTGATTAAAATCATTATTCCCTATTCCTAGTTTTTCTTTGAACCAGGAGATTTTTTTATCAGGAAAAGCTATACTTAATGTCATTCTGTTTTTACCTCCGAAAATATTTACCTGTATCGAAATATGATAACCGAAATATTACATATCAATGAAATAGTATTTGATCTATGTCAATATGCACCGATATAAAATGAGAATTTTTTTTAAAACATGCTGAAACCCGAAAGTCGGTCTGTGATGCAGTGATATCTGTGTGGTTATAGTTTATTATCTTTAACCTTCGTGTCTTTTCTATGATAAAAACAAATATCAAATCCTTAACAGCATTCATCATTGTTGGTAATAAGAGGGGGTAAAGCAGGATATTCCCACGGAGAGGAAACGAGAAGCAAAGGATTCCTGATCTGATAATTGTAGAGACAAGGCATGCCTTGTCTCTACGAAATGGGGATATTCCATCTTTGCATAAATCAACAGAATTGTTTTCTACACCAAGCCGACAGCCTTGAAAAAGGTGTAACAGAAGGTACCGTCAGCCTCTGTTGTGCGATACAGGTCTCTTATACCCTTATCAAATGTGTCAGGGTCTAAAATATTATTACTGATAGCAGGCTGGCGCACACCCTCTATCATAGCGGTAAATGTCTTTCTGGTGAAGCCATCAACAAGCTCAGGTTTGCTCGCATCTACATATACCATCCTTGGCGATACCCTGACAGAGTTGTACCCTGCGGATGTAAGGAGAGGATAAAGTGCCCTTCCTATAAGGGCATTTCCGCCTGCACGTGCCTGTAATTCTACCTGGCAGTTGATAGCAGAATGTGCAGCCTCGCTGTCAGGATAAAAATAGGTGGAGCCATGATCACCCTCAATAACCGTGATGGTGCCACCGGGCTTAAGATATGTCTTAAGTTTCTTCAGTGCTAAGACAGGGTCGTTCAAATGCTCAAGCACAAAGCAGACAAAGACATGGTCAAATGTTTGGGCCGCAAAAGGCAGGTTGAAGATATCACCCTGCCTGAATTGTACATTGTTAAACCCTGCATCACGCACCTTCTGTTCTGCCTGCTTTACTGAAATATCAGAGATATCCACAGATATTATCGACGCCCTGGGGTTATTTTTTGCAAGTGTGATTGTCTGTGCCCCCACACCGCACCCTGCCTCAAGTACAAGAGCGCCATCAGGGTATGATGTATCAGAATGGAGCAGATCAACAAGTGTCATGGCCTGATCCTGTAAACGTATATTCTCCCGCGGGTCATACCCGTGAACATATGCCTCTTTCCTAATTTCCTTTCCCCTTTCCTCTTTCCATATTCTATTTCCTATTTCCTATTTTCTCTTTTCTGTCTTCTGATCCCTACAGCCTTTTCTGTTCGTCCCAGACCTTGTCGGCCTTTGGTAGTACCGGTATATACTCAAACCATTTATGGCTTTTCATATGGTCAGACTCCTGCTGAAGCTTCCTGCTGTGGTTCAGAATGGGCGGGACAATCTTTTTAATATCGCCTGCAAGCTCTTTTGCGATCCCGAACCTTGTGGCCTCGCAGGCAAGGTCAACTGCTTTCTGGCTGTACTGCTGACTTGATGCAAGGGTATCCAGCGCCTTTGAGGGATTATGGAAGCCCACGCTGTTTTCAGCGGAGACATAGTCCCAGAAGAACTGCCCTTTTCGGATCATCTGCTGGGCCTGTATCACAAGCTTTTCATAATTATCAGCCTTTTCCCCCTTGTATTCCAGCGCAAGCCTTACTGCCTCATGGGCCTTTACAGATAATTCCTGTGCAATCAGCAGTTGATCAAAGGTCTTCTTCTGATGAAAGATTACCCTGCTTTTTAAGAAATCACCGGTTTTATCTGAATGGCACTGACGGCAGGCGCGCATCTCAGGATCTTTAAGGGGTGAAGTCCACCAGTGCGAAGAGATCTTCTTCTTGTCTTCAGAGCGCACATAAGGCATGTGGCAATCCGCACAGGTTACACCCGCTGCCCCGTGAACACCGTTGCTCCACATCTCATATTCAGGGTGCTGGGCTTTGAGCATGGGTGTCTTTGATACAGGGTGTGTCCAGTCAACAAAATTACCTTCAAACCCCTTTGCGGTAGATTCACCCTTGTCTTCGTAATAGGTATATATCTCTTCAGGGTCAAGGCCATTATCCCATGGAAATTTGGGTTTTTTTGACGGTCCAAAGGATTTATCAAGAAAGTAATATTCCACATGGCACTGCCCGCAAACAAGCGCCCTTTTATCATTCCGGGAGAGCTCTTTGAAGTTTTTATTTTTAAGCTTCAGATAGTCCTGCAAAGGCACACTGTAAAGGGCAAGCTCCATTGTCTGAGGATCATGGCAGTTTGCGCACCCTATTGTATTATCCTTTAAATCAGGCTCAGTGCGCATCTCATTGACATCACCTTCCCAGAAATCGTCTCCCTGTTCTTTATACCAGTCTATCATCTTTGGGGTCTTGCAGTTCCAGCAGGTCTTAGGAAGCCCGCCCTTTTCAGCATACCGGTCAATCCTGTCTATATTTAGAAAATCGGTAAGGGCCATTGTATGACCGCGTGCCTCACGGTATTCATAGCTGAATGCATAGCCAAGCCACAGGTTCTTGAGATAAGGCTGTGCATATTTGTAGCCCTCCGGAAGAAAATCAACTGAATTATTTTTATTGTAGGGCACAGAGCCTTTATATTCGGTCATGACCCTGCTTTCATCATTTCTCTCATAATAGTCATACTGGCGCGGAAACTCCTCTTTGAATGCGCTGTTGCGGATTTCATTTGCTGAGAGCTTTGTTTTATATACAGGGGCTTTAAGTTCGTTTACATCTGAACATCCTGATGATATTAATGCCACACAGATAAAAATAAATAATAGAGTATTAACGAATATAGATCTTTTAAACATCAGATACGCTCCTTGTGCTTATTGGTTTCATACGCATGTGCTGGATATTACGATGGCAGTCTGTGCATACCCCTTTTGCCTCCATGCTTGATACAAGTGTATTTGTATCTGCATGGCAGGCCTTGCAGTTGGTATTTACCACCTGCGTTGTATCTTCACCTGCCTCGATCGGCTCCTCAAGGTTGCCGAACATATTGAGATAGATATCCTTTGTGCCTGTGAATGCCTTGAAAGGCAGTTTCTCCACAAGGTTATGGGGGGCGTGGCATTCATTACAGGCAAGTTTTGCATGGCTGGACATCTTGTGGGTAATGGCTGCCTGGTTCATAATATGGCACTGTGAACAGAAAGGGCGGTGGTCGCTTATATGCATGCCAGCGCTGACCCCAATAAAAAGAATGAACCCGATCACAAGCCCGGATGCCAGTAGCACAAATATTTTATACCTTTCTTTCATTCATACCTCCCATCTCAGATATTCATGTTTGGCCATATTACTCAATAATCAAAAAATATGTCAATTATGAATACTTCTTGATTTTACAATATATGACTGGTTCTATGCTTAATAGTTTGACTTATGTCAAGGCATATCCCAATTACTGTGTTAAAGTCATAAGAAAAATGGTGATTGATTGCCATACTATTATAAAACTAAAATCCTGAGAGGAAAACTATAATGACAGATATTAATGCCCTTTCATGCCAGCCTGAGATAAATGATGAGGATATCCTCTCTGCCATGAGGTCAATGGAGGGATACATCGATATCACCCCTGCCGATTTCAGGGAGTTTTATATTAAGGCATATAAACATGCAAGGGAGCGTCTGCTCCATGGGATTACTGCCGGTCAGATTATGACACGATCGGTTTTATCAATAGCTTCGGAAAGTAATATTTCCCTCGCAGCAGATATTATGGCAAAAGAGAAGGTAAGCGGTCTGCCTGTAATAAATAATGGAGAGGAGCTGGTGGGGATTATTTCTGAAAAGGATCTTGTAAAAAGTTTGATAAAAGATGCCCCTCCTTCCCTTATGTCTGTAATAGCCCGGTGCCTCAGCAATAAAGGCTGCCTTGCTTTGTCTCTCAGGAAACTGAAGGTGGTGGACCTTATGACAGCCCCTGCTATAGCAGTTTATGAAAATACCCCGCTTTCCGAGATAATAAATCTGCTTAATAAAGGCAGCATTAACAGATTACCGGTAAAAGACAAAAACAACCGGCTTATTGGAATCATTACAAGGTCGGATATTATCAAGGCCATTTTTAATAATGTCTGCACTACTGATCAGGAATAGAAATGGAATATTTCAGAAAGATGAAAGGGATAACAAAAAGTCCTCCTGCTGTAAGCAAGACAGAGATATTCTGGTCGTGGATCGGTGCATTTCTGGGAATCAGCCTTGTTGGCTTGGCACACTTTAAGCTTCTCGCAGGCAGCAGCATGATCATGCTTATTGGTTCTTTCGGTGCATCAGCAGTGCTGATATATGGCGCAACCAGAAGCCCACTTGCACAGCCCAGGAACCTTATTGGCGGTCATATATTGTCAGCAGTAATCGGCGTTGCCAGTTTTCAGATGCTGGGACAAATACCGTGGCTTTCCTCTGCCTTTGCTGTAGCTACTTCAATAGCAGTGATGCACCTGACAAAAACCCTCCACCCCCCAGGAGGTGCAACTGCCCTCATTGCAGTAATAGGCGGGGATCAGGTACATAACCTGGGCTACATGTATGCCTTTATACCGGCTGGCTCAGGTGCATTAATCATGCTTATAGTAGCACTACTTGTAAACAATATACCTAAGACCAGGAAATACCCGGAATTCTGGATATGAACAGTTTTATCTTATTTGACATAATATCTTGTATCCATATAATGATTGATTATAAACCTGATAATTAATTCTGGAGGAATTAAAAATGGTTAACCTGACTCTGTTTCACAGTGGTAACCCTGGCTGAGGGTCATGCAAAAAGGCTATAGTTGTAGCCAACAGCATGAAGGATAAGTATGGTGATAAAATAGAATTAAAAATATTAACGCTTGATTCCGAAGAGGCGCTCAAATATGCCTCTCAGTTCAAAGGCTCTACAAACCTGCTACTGAACAATGAGTGGGTCCCGGTTGATGTCACTACTGATAAAGACAAACTGGATAAATTCCTGGCAAAGTATCTTTAGCAAAATAAATGTCTGTAATTGATGTTTACCAGGGCCATGCACAGGCATATGATAAATGGTTTGAGAATCACCCGAAAGCCTACAATGCGGAGTTGAGGGCGGTCAGGTCACTGCTTGGCCCTGTAAATTGTCCGTTTAACTCTCGACAATAAATATCTTTTCTACTGGCGCGTTAAGGTATTCATCTATTTTTTCATTCATCACCTTTGAAACCTCTGGCGCAAAACCGGGCTCCTTTTTTGCCCTTTTAAAAAGCGGTTCAAAGGTGTCATGGGGATTAAACAGAGGTCTCAGGGTAACACTCTTACCTCCTGGTATATCAGTAAAGACAATCTTTTTATCCTCCACTGGTAGAAGTATCAGGTTGCCCTGCGAATGGTATGCCCCATAATCCCTTCTTGCGCCTGTGATATAGCCCAGCGCTGCTGCCTGGCAGCAATGGTGAGAGGTTTGAACCTTTACCTTATGACGCACCGGCAGTTCGTTCCCATACATGAGTTTAAAGGCCTCCTCTGCTGCCCTGAAGGAGAATGTCCCCCCGCCGACACAGTAACCGTGTACCTTGATCACATCATTAAGTGTTATCTCTATCTTTTCATCAACAGTAATGCCATAAAGGGCAGATTCAGGGAGTCTCATAAAGATAGATCGTTCAGGGATTTTCACTCTCGGCACACCCGCTTTAACTTCCTTTGCATCGGTATGCCCTGACACATTAAGCATGGCGAGTCCCCCGCATAATAGAGGGACTGCGCCCAGAAATTCACGCCTGCTGTGATCTGAAAAAAAATATTTATCCTTTTCCACTACACTCTCCTTTTAAAGGCTGTTAATATTTATCATTAATTTCATTAAGTATCGGCAGATAACTGATTATCGCCCCATCTGGATAAAGACATATTGAAACCGTATCATTTTCCCATACATATGTTCCAGATTTTTCTTCGGGTGTGCCAAACTCATTAGTCAATTCACCCAGAAGGGCCTTATGATCAACCTCATTATCAAGTATGAGTGATACCTGGTAGAATTTATTTTGATAAAAATGATACCTGATTTCACTTAGCCTTGCTGACCCAAGGGTTAGCAGGTCACACTCCCTGTTAAAGGTCTCAACCCCATCAACATTATCAAACACTGAAAAGAGGTCCAGGTGGTGATTTTTACCTGATTCCCAGAAGATGCCCCTGAATCCGGTCGGCTGTTTTGAGGGCGAAAGATTATCATATGAAAAGGCATAAACCGGGGTCATACATAAGGCAAACGCCCATGCAACCAATAGATATTTAATTATATTTTTCATAACTCCTCCCTGAAATAAATAAAGATTTGCATCTATTTTACACCTTTAACAATCACAACTGGAGCTATTATTACAGAGTGGGAGTTAAGTTTCCTTGACACAGGTCAAATATCAAAAAAATATACAGTTATAAGCAAAGAATTTTCACCACGGAGTACACGTAGAGCACGGAGTAAAAGACTACAGCCAACTTTAAAAATAAGTCTTCATAGCTGTCACCCATAAATACAGAATAAACTCCGGAGGACAACCAGAAAACTATTGTAATACCAATGTAAACCCACTTTTACGGAGATGGTAGGAATAAGATTTCAAATTTTTTAAGCCAATGGCTATAGATTCTCCGTGTCCTCAGTGCTCTCCGTGGTGAATGGTATTTTGGAATTTTTCGTGTCCCTAAGTTTTGGTTTCTCTTTTTGTTTAACCTTCCAAAAAGTAAAGATATCCGGAACAGATGAGACATTTCAATGGAATGTATGGGCTGCCCCAAAGCTTCGACGGGCACTACTTTCGAAGGACGGAACAGTCATTGAGCGAGTCGAAGTGGACCATAACGCCCTCACTGGTGACAACCTCGCCGAGTTTGTAAACAACAAACCATCGTCCGGCAATTAGATGACCTGCGAGCTGATACATAAAAGCTGGAAGCCATCTATCAGAAGAAAATAGATGATTTGGAAGAACTGAAAAAAAGTATCTTAGCTAAAGCGGTTGCAGTATGATAATAGATAAGGATATATCGCCCTTTCAGGGCTTTGTTGCGTGACTGTGCTACTTTATAGAGCTACTCCCTATGTTAGTGTATGATGCCCTTGCAGGGCTTTATGTTCCGTGGCTTTGCCACTTTAGAAGCAAAGACAGGTAGAAAAGTAGTGAGTAAATAAAACGCAAAATCAGCCTTGGCTTTAAAGGATAAAAAGTGATATGGCTTTCAACAGAAAATAAATGATGATTATTAAGGTCTTAAGTTACTAAGGATCTACGCAATGTTTTTCGAGACTGCAGGTATAGAGGTGTTACCATGGATTCCACCTCTTGTTGGGTTTATTATTTCATTCTTTACATCAATGGGGGGCATATCAGGTGCGTTTCTTCTTCTGCCTTTTCAGATATCATTCTTGAACTATACAAACCCCTCTGTGAGCGCTACAAACCAGTTATATAATGTTATAGCCATTCCATCGGGAGTATACCGCTACTGGCGTGAAGGACGTATGGTATGGCCCCTATCCCTGATTATTATTACCGGGACACTGCCAGGTGTTTTTATAGGGGCTATAATACGGATAATATATCTCCCTGATCCGAGCCATTTTAAACTGTTTGCCGCCCTTGTACTGCTCTATATCGCCTATAGAATGCTTTCGGATCTGCTAATAAAAAAACAGACACACGGGGCATTGGTTATAAGTGAAAACAGGTTTCAGGAAATTATTAAAGGCGGATATATAAACAGAAAGCCGGAGGATAAGCTATTGTATGCTGTCAAGGTTACCTGCTTCAACCTGAAGCGGGTCGGGTTTACAATTTATGATGAACACTTTGAAGCGCCATTCTTAGCGATATTTCTTTTGAGCTTTTTTGTAGGCGTTGTTGGTGGAATCTATGGCATAGGCGGTGGGGCTATAATTGCACCTTTCCTTATTACCTTTTTCAAATTGCCTGTGTATATTGTTGCTGGCGCATCCCTGATGGGGACATTTGTAACATCAGTGGCCGGTGTTCTCTTTTATCAGGCCATTGCCCTGTCTGTACCAGGGCTCTCAGTAGCCCCTGACTGGCTGATCGGGATTCTTTTTGGTATAGGAGGCATGGCAGGTATGTATTTTGGGGCCAGGTGCCAGAAGTATGCATCTGCTAAATATATAAAGTGGATGCTCACTTTTGTAATGCTCTATACCTCAACAAAATATGTAATTGATTTTATAGCCTCTATCTAAAAGGAGAACACAATGAAACTGCATTTTTACAGCATGTGCCATTTGAGGAGCTTGGAATTATTTTCGAATGGGCAAAAGATAAAAATATTCTAGTCTCCAGAACCGCATTTTTTCTCGATGAAGCATTGCCAGACATTAACTCTTTTGATCTTCTAGTTGTAATGGGCGGGCCAATGGGTGTGTATGATGAGGATAAGTACAACTGGCTTAAGTCTGAAAAAGAATTCATCAAAGAATCTATCTTTTCAAGAAAGGCCGTGCTGGGGATCTGTCTTGGGGCACAGCTAATCGCATGGGCACTGGGTGCAAAGGTATACAAAAACAGCAATAAGGAGATAGGTTGGTTTCCAGTGAGAAAAAATACAAAATCAGATTCCAAATACACAGGTATCTTCCCCGATCAATTTTATGCCTTTCACTGGCACGAGGACACCTTTGATATCCCTAAAGGGGCAACCCCGATAGGCGAAAGTGATGCATGCAAAAACCAGGGGTTTATTTATAAAGAAAGGGTAATGGCATTACAGTTTCACCTGGAGAGTACACAAACCGGGATTGAAAGCCTGATTAAAAACTGTGGTGATGAATTGATAAAAGGGCCTTTTATTCAGCAGGCTGAAAAATTACGAGAGGATTATAAATATATACCTGAATCAAATCTTTTAATGTATAATGCCCTTGATTTTTTAATATCGCCCTAGTGTTATTACCCGTCAATATCAATTTAATATCAAGGAGGTGTTGTTATGCAGAAACGAAAAATAAAGGATGGTATTTTTAAACTTGGTTCCATTGACTGGGACAGGAGGTTGTTTGATTCGCTCATCCCTCTGCCGGATGGGACATCATATAATGCATACCTCATTTGCGGAAGTGAAAAGACTGTTCTGATTGATTCGGTTGACCCTGTAATGTGTGATGAACTTATGGAGCAGCTTTCTGATGTAAAGAAGGTCGATTATATAATCTCACATCATGCAGAGCAGGATCATTCAGGCTCTATACCTATGGTATTGAAGCGTTACCCTGATGCAAAGGTGATAGCCTCACCCAAGGCAAAGGGTATGCTTATGGATCTGATGCATATAGATGAAAATGCGTTTGTAACAGTTGAAGATGGAGAGACCATTTCTATTGGGAACAAGAGCCTGAAATTTATACACACCCCCTGGGTACACTGGCCTGAGACCATGGTGACTTACTTAGTAGAAGATAAAATACTTTTCAGTTGTGATTTTTTTGGTTCACATATCGCTACATCTGATATCTATGTGACAGACCAGTGCCGGGTACATGAGGCAGCAAAAAGATATTTTGCAGAGATCATGATGCCCTTCAGAAACGTGATTGAAAAAAATCTGGAAAAACTCAAGGATTATGACATACAGATGATCTGCCCCAGCCACGGCCAGGTTTATGACAAACCTGATTGGATCATGGATGCATATAAGGAGTGGGTAACAGGAGGGCCAAAAAACCTGGTCTCTCTGCCATTTATATCCATGCACGGCAGCACGAGGGTAATGATTGAGAGGCTTTTATCAGGGCTTACAGCACAGGGTGTGAGCGTTGAACTCTTTAACCTTGCAGTTACCGATATAGGCAAGCTCGCCATGTCTCTTGTGGATGCGGCAACAATAGTTGTTGGTGTGCCCACTGTACTGGCCGGACCTCATCCTGTCGTGGCCTATGCAACATTTCTTGCAAATGCCATAAGGCCAAGGACAAAATTCCTCTCCATTATCGGTTCATACGGATGGGGCGGTAAGACAGTTGAAACACTTTCAGGCATGATCCCCAACCTCAAGGTAGAGGTGGTTGAGCCTGTGCTGGTTAAAGGGCTCCCAAAAGAGGCTGATTTGCTTGCCATTGACAGGCTTGCCCAGGCTATAGCAGATAAACACAGGGAGATAGGGCTTATTTAGGGTTATTCAACCGGTGCCTGTATACAACCTTTTTAAATGAAAGGAGTAAGGAAGATGAATTTTAAAAGAATAAAAAGAGAAGATTATATTGAGGCAAACAAATCAAAAGGGAATTACATAGAGATATTAAAGAATAAGTGTGCTATCTGTAAAGAGCGGGAATGGACTTCAGAGATTAAATCTGAAGATGGAGCATCCTTTGACTGTCTTATCGGGTTCGGCTGCAAAGATGGTTCTGCTTTTTTATGTGATGAGTGTTTTAAGAGCCATTTTGAAGATCATTCATGGACTTTTGGTTCATTATTTGTATAAAAAAAGTCCAGGTCATTAATCTCGTATCAGTTATTTACCAGTCTGGCTTGGGCGAGTGGGGAGAGGAGTTTTTTAATTTTTCCAACCACTCTACTGAGCAGGCTGGTTTTAACTGGCCCTTTATTAAAATACCATGCTAAAAAATCTTAAAACCTCAAATATTATCCTTTACTGCAAAAACTGGGAAACTACGGTTTCATTCTACAGAGATATTCTTTGCCTTCCGGTTAATTTTTCCAATGACTGGTTTTACGAATTCATACTATCCCCTTCATCAAGGTTGAGTGTTGCGGATGAAAAACGGGCTTCAATAAAAAGCTGCAAAGGAGAGGGTGTTACAATAACGCTGGAGGTTAATGACATTTTATCTGTCCATAAGGATGCTGTTCATAAAGGTATGAACCCTACCGCGGTAAAAAAACATCCCTGGGGGGCAAGTGTATTTTACTCCTATGATCCGGAAGGACATCGTATTGAAATCTGGCAGGATTAGAAGAAGCAAAAAATTATTTTGTAAATGTTTCACATGAGGAGTATTTGAGCTTGAGAAAATCTGTTTTGCTAACTTATTTAGCTATCTTATTATCTGTAAACCTCTATTGCCTTGCGGATGAAACTTTCTCAGAGGATACCACATCATCTTCTGTGGATTTAAATAACTTTACCCTTTACTGGGAGAACGACTTTTTTTCCGGTACCGACAGGGATTATACTAATGGCATCAAACTAACCTGGAGTTCATCCTTCGATGAGATGAAAAAGTTAAATATTCCAGCCTGGAGTGATCGGGTCTATAGGATACTGCCCTTTATAAAAGCAAGTGACAGTACCCTTGCTTTCAGCTTCTCAATTGGTCAGGATATATATACACCACATAATACAGCAAGTACTGAGCTCATTAATGATGACCGCCCCTATGCTGGTTACACATATATTGCAGCGGGTTTTCATTCCCGCATGGATGTCCAGAAAAATACATGGGAAATTCAATTGGGGATTGTGGGGCCAGCCTCTTATGCGGAGACTATCCAGAATGCTGCACACGACCTTATAGGAGATGCCCGCGCCAAAGGGTGGAAACATCAACTCAATAATGAGATAACCATTGATGCTATATACGAATCCCAGTGGCGTGCATGGTCAAGCAGATCATATTTGAATTTCGCTTTTGACCTGATCCCCCATTTGGGAGTTCGTATTGGCACAGTGAATATTTACGTAAATGGCGGAGCAGAACTTCGAATGGGATGGAACTTGCCCAATGACTTCGGAAGTTGTCCTATTCGTGCCGGTTGTGAAATATCTCCCCCTTTTTCCGTGGATGGAATAAAAAGCAGCAGCCTTCATCTATTCTTTTCTACTGATGGTAAGATTGTTGCACACGATATTTTTCTCGATGGTAACAATTTCAGGGATAGTCACAGTGTTAAAAAAAGATCACTGGTAGGAGAATTTGTTTATGGTATCACATGGCAGGTGGAAGAATTCAGGATTACCTATTCCATTATATTTCGAAGTAAACAGTTTGATACCCAGCGTGCCTCAAATCATGATTATGGCTCTCTGAATCTATCATACAGTTTTTGATAAAAACCGGGGTCGTAACCGCAAAAGGGTTACGACCCATTACTCATTGTAAACTGCCTGTCTATTTTTTACGCAGCATAGTAAGTATCATCTTAAACCGTTTAGTTGCCCTTAGCGCATGAGGAATATTTGCAGGCATTAAAATAAGTTCTCCATCTTTAACCTTATTGGGTGCACCGCCTATGATAATCTCGCCTTCACCATCCACCACCTGCACAAGTGCATCAAACGGGGCAGTATGCTCGCTTAATCCCTGACCCTCATCAAAGGCAAACAGGGTGACAGTACCTGCATCGTTTTCAACCAGTGTACGGCTTACTATTGCATCCTCTCCATATTCTATTAAGTTATCAATATGCGCCGGTTCACCGGCCTTTAAACCTGTCTTCTTCTGTGACTTTGTGTCACTATCTATCTGTGTAAGTGTCATGTATGCCTCCAATTTTGGGTGACTCTCTAAAATCAGTATAATTAATGATCATGCTTCCCCTGCTCTTGATTACCTGACTCCTCACCATGGGCATCCTGCTGAGAAATCAGATTATGAACACCTTCAATAAAATGAACATATATAACATAAGCCTTTACATACTCTCTTCCGGCCTCAACACTTTCATTTTTATGTGCTTTTGTTTCCATCAGATGTGTAAAGCGCTCTTTTATAGCTTTTTCAACTTCATTTCCGACCTTTTCTGCCAGTGTGTCGACGGAACCTGCCTCAAGTGCCTGGTCAGCCTTTAATAAACAGGGCGCAATAGTTCCTGCTGATTTGAGCCCCGTGTAAGGAGCGCCTTCTCCTTCCCGATGAAGACGGATAAGCGTTTCAAGAAAATATCTGTCAGCCAGTTTTTTTACTTCAGGATCTTTATTTCTAACAGCCTGTACATGATTGAAAACTGCTTTAATTTCCTCTTCATATTCTTTTTTAACCCATTTTAATAATGGTACAACATTACCGTTATTAAGTGCCTCCATCGCCTCAATCACAACAGGCCCGTCCATTGTATCGCAATGTGCAAAGGCATTGAAATTATTTACAAGCAAAAGTATCGCTGCTATTACCAGTGTACTTATCTTTTTATTTTTAAAATAATTTATCGTCTCCATACCTTATCTCCTTGTTTACATATTACACAATGAACGATCATTATGATCCTGATGTATTCTAGATAAAATATCTTTTCCTGACAATACTCTATACTCTTGCTGAGGTTTCTGGATACAGTCGGTTGTTATAACTATTTCTTCTTGATATATTTTTTTCCATGAGTCTTCTCCAAAATAAATTACATTAACTGAAGTTTTTATCAGCATCATAATATTTCCGCAGATTGAAGTCGTTGACTTATGTCAAAGACTCAATTTTTTCCCTGTTATAAAAAGAATGAAATTGGAGAGGTTAAATAATATGAAAACAGGAAAAATCTATTTTACAGGGATACGAAATCTCATACAGCTCTGCTTCCTGATACTCACACTGGCGATCGGTCTGCATTTCTTTATATTTGTGTTTCAGGCTTCTTCCGAAGGTAATATCACTGTATCAAGGCCACCAGGGGTTGAGGCGTTTTTGCCGATAGGCGGGCTCATGGGCTGGAAGCTTTTTATATTTGAAGGCGTGTGGGATCAAACCCATCCTGCAGCAATGGTGATACTTGGTTTTGCTATACTAACCGCGCTTCTTTTCAGAAAATCCTTTTGCGGGTGGATCTGCCCTGTGGGTACAATATCTGAGTGGGTATGGAAAACCGGAGAGTTATTTCTGGGAAGAAATTTCAGAATACTGCGATTTCTGGATTTTCCTCTGCGGGGTATCAAATACCTGATACTCGGTTTTTTCCTGTTTATAATTCTATCAATGCCGGTGAGTGAAATAGAGACATTTCTTGAAAGCCCCTACTATAAGATGACAGATGCCAAAATGCTCTTCTTTTTTATCCGCATGAGTATGACTACATTAATTGTCCTCATAGCATTACTCGCAGCATCCTTTATTATAAAGAATTTCTGGTGCAGGTATTTATGCCCGTATGGAGGACTGCTCGGGCTTTTTGCATTGATTAGCCCTGTAAAAGTAAGAAGAGATAAAGACAGATGCATTGGTTGCGGCAAATGTGCAGGGGAATGTCCATACAGCTTGCCTGTAAATATAAAAACAAGCACCTCAAGCCCGGAATGTAACGGATGCATGGAATGTGTTAATGCATGCCCTGTTGAAAACACCCTGCATATGAAAGGTTTGAAAACTGTAATAACACCATCCAGGTTGGCAATGATACTCACATTGCTTTTTTTCCTGATTGTATATATTGCTCAGGTTACAGGACACTGGAAAAGTAATGTCAGTGAACATGAATTCAGGATGAGGCTCCGCTCCATTGATATTCCTGAATATGCACACCCCGGAATTAACAGATAATACAGGGTATTGTTATTTAAATTGCAAAATATTGCTATTTACTCAGCAATTGATTATATTAGGCAGACTTTTCAGCCGTAAAATCCTCCAATCTGTATATGTGCCCGCTCAATGGCTTAAAAGCGAATTATTGTCTTACCATCTAAAAAATACATACCTTGTAAACATTAAACAGGTTTTAAAATGGAAAAAGAGCAGGGCGCTAAAGAACTGGAACAAAAGATAAAAGAGCTTGAAGGTGTTATTCAGGCACAGAATCAAAAGGAAATCGAATTGCTTGATGAGATCAGGAAGCTTAACCAGAGCTGTAAGCACTATGATACCATTATGCAGTATACAGATGATTTTATTTTGATTTGTGACTGTGATGGTAATGCCCTCGCATATAACAACAGTTACAGGGATGTAATGGAACTTTACTTGAAACAGGATATCAAGCCGGGTATGCAACCCTATAAGGCCGGCCCCCCTGAACTGGTAAAGAGATGGGAGATGCTTCGGGAAAAGGTATTAAAGGGTGAAAAACTCAAGGCAGAATCTTCTGCCGTAACAGACACAGGAGACTCATTTTTTGAGACCATATTCTGCCCCGTAGAAAATGGTGAAGTGGTAACTGGCTTTATTGAGATCACAAGGAACATAACCGGATACAAAAAGAGTGAAACCGCTCTCAGGGAGAGCAATGAATTTAACATAAGCCTGCTTGATAATTCACCAAATGCAATACTGGTATTGAATCCTGATACCTCAATCAGGTATGTAAACCGATTTTTTGAAGAGATGACCGGTTATAAATCTTCTGAAGTGATAGGCTATAAAATCCCATATCCCTGGTGGGTTGATGACCCGGAATATGGCACGCTTGAGGAGAAGAAAAAACAGTTTCCCTTAGGGGTCAAACCAACGGAAAGGCGTTTCAGGAAAAAGAGCGGGGAATATGCCTGGTCAGAGATAAGCATCACTCCCATATATAAAGATGGCGCCATGAGCTATTCACTTGAGACCATGGTTGACATTACAGACCGTAAAAATGCAGAGGAGGAAAAGCATAAGTTAGAGGAAAAACTGCACCGGTCACAGAAGATGGAATCATTGGGCCTTCTGGCAGGAGGTGTTGCTCACGACCTTAATAATGTGCTCTCAGGCATAGTTAGCTATCCTGAACTGCTTCTTCTGGACCTGCCCCAGGAGAGCAATCTCAGAAAACCTATTATTACCATTATGGAATCAGGTAAGAGGGCGGTTGCAATTGTGCAGGACCTTTTAACTATTGCACGCAGTGTGGCAACCCCGAAAAAAACAATAAATCTGAACAGTCTGATAAACGAATATTTCAAATCACCTGAGTTCAGGCAGATTGAAGCGCATAATCCTGCAATCACATTTAAATATGAACTGGACAACTCCCTTTTGAACATAAACGGATCATACATACACCTGAAAAAAATAGTGATGAACCTGGTTTCAAACGCCTCTGATGCAATCGAGGAGACAGGATGTGTCAGTATATCCACATCAAACAGGTATCTTGACCGTCCGCTTAAGGGGTATGATGATGTGAAGACAGGGGAATATGCTCTGTTAACCGTATCGGATAATGGGACCGGGATATCGCAGGCCGACCTGAACCGAATATTTGAACCCTTCTATTCAAAAAAGGTTATGGGCAGAAGCGGCACAGGCCTGGGTCTGGCCGTTGTCTGGAATGTGATGAGGGAGCACGAAGGCTATATCAATGTTACAAGTGATGGTAATGGCACCTCCTTTGATTTGTATTTCCCAATAACAAGAGGCGTGATATCAGACTCTGATGTTGAAATACCCATGGATTCCCTGCTTGGAAAGGGTGAAAGAATACTTGTTGTTGATGACATAGAGAGCCAGCGGGAGATCTCCTGCAGTATGCTGGAAAAACTCGGCTACAGAGCACACAGTGCAGCCAGTGGCGAAGAGGCGGTTGAATACCTTAAAGAAAACTCAGTGGATCTGATCATCCTGGATATGATTATGGACCCCGGATTAAACGGCCGGGAGACCTATGAGAGGATAAAAAAGATCAACCCCTTACAGAAGGCTGTTATTGTAAGCGGATTTGCTGAAACAGAAGATGTAAAGCAAACCATGAGGCTTGGGGCAGGTCAATTTGTTAAAAAACCATTTATGCTCCAGGCTATTGGTATGGCCATAAAAGAGGAATTGAAAAAATCCTGATCACTTTATAGTTTTTTTATAAACAGTCCTGTTATTTTTTTTCTTTCAGCCGTTTAAAGAAATCCCTGCCATAGGTGTCTATCTCATCTACAACGACATCATTGATGCCCGGGGTTAAAGGTACACCGTTAGGAATACAGGGTATAAAGTTCCCTGCAGGCACATAATCATCACATGCCCTTCTGACCTCTTTGCGCACATCCGCCTCATTCCAGTTTTTAAAATCAAACACCGCGCCATCTATCCCGCCCTGAAGCGCCATGCCTCCTTTTACCCTCTTCTGAACATCCTGGATATTATTCTGCGGTATAATCCCCTGCCACACGTCTATACCGAGGTCTACCATGTCCTCTACAATCGGGGCGCAGACACAGTCGGCATGATGCTGAATGAGCACGCCTCTTGATCTTATGTACCCGTAGATGCGTTCATAATGGGGCTTTAACATCTTTCGCCATGTCTCAGGCGACATAAAAAGGCTTCGTTTATTGCCCCAGTCATCATGAAAATGGATCATGTCAGGGTTGAGGTTATCGATCAGCAGTTTTACATATTCTATCTTGTAATCGGCAATCACGGTGAGAAGCTCGGTCATTGCCTCGGGTTCAGCCAGGTAATTCATGAGGGCATCTTCAAACCCCATAAGGTGGTGGGACATCTCAAAAAGGCCGCCGAAACAGACGCACATGAGGAGCTGGTTCTTGCGGTCAAAGGCCTCTGCACGCGCCTTTGACTCTTCCCAGCTCTTTACTATTTTTGAGGGCCAGGGCACATTTACATACTTTTCCCATTTGGTTATATCCTTTATTACCTTTGTCTCTTCAGTAATATGCGGGTTAGCTGCAAAATGGCCCTTTAACCATTTCCAAGATACCCCCCAGCTGTCTTTTACAGTCTCGCCTTCAACCCGCTGAGGAGAAGAGAGCAGTATGGAATCAAAGAAAAAGCCGTTTGTATAGAGATGTTCATTGCAGAGATACTGAGGGCTATCATTCTTCATGAGCCGCAGATAATTTTCTCTTGGTGTAATCGGGTAATCGTGTATATTCATGGCACTCTCCTTATTCTTTAATGGCTTACTGCTCTCTTATAACCGCTACTTCGTGATATAGATATTAGTGCGGGTTTTCATGGCATGTATCGCATGACATATTGGCTGAAACATTCCCTTTATCCTTATCATGCCCGTGGCATTCAAGGCAGCCTTTTGAAAAATCATTCAGGGTCTCTGAATATTTTATCTTGCCGGCTGTGTAATCATTGAGCATGCTCACCACCTTCATTGCCACATCCGATACCATACGGTTGCATCGTTCAAAATGGGGCATAGTCATCAGCTTATGGCCTGATGCCTTTGACCATTTTGTGCAGGAGATATGACAGAGATTTGAACCCGATACAGAGGTTACAATCGGTATATCCTGATTCGGTTTAACGGGTTTATAAACGGGCATAGCCGTCTTTTCATACCACAGTGAAAGCTCATTGCAGAGCGCAAAGAGATCTTCCTGTTTTTCTACAAAGATGCCAAAGAGAAGGCCACCCGCGTTTACTGTCCCGCAAAGGGAGCCAACACCGCCTATGCCCCCGCTGCCATAAACGGTTGAGGCGACCGGGAATGTATTGTATGGGGCGCCGTATTTATCAGCAAGAGTGCCCATAATAGATTCTACAATACCGTACATACAGCCGATTTTAGCCCATGCCGACTGGTATGCCCTTTCCTGGACAGATTCAGGTTTCATGGGTTTCCATACCCACTGCGCTGGTTTTGGAGCCTCTGCCCTGACAATCCGGTCTGCGCTTCCCAGGATCACACCTCCGAGAGCTACGCCACCAATCTGCAGCATTCTCCTTCGTGAAAGTTCAGTTTTCATACTCATCCCCCCTATAATTTATTTTTAAATAATGATTTTAATCACCGGATTCAATCAATTTATGATACCGGTGTCAATGAAATAGATGAATCTTTTTGTAAGTTTTTATAAAAAGGAAAATTCATATACAAAGAGTGGGAGAAATATATTTAGATTCCATTTCCTTGCTCTTTAACCCACTATTCTTTGTCCTCCAAATGCCTCAAGGATATCATCCAGGGCAAGATGGAGCCTGATGTTTGTCCCTTCCACCTCAGGCGTCAGGTGTGACCTGCAGCCGTGGCAGTTGAAACTTACATCATGAATACCTGTATCCATGATCTGCTTCATCTTCCTTTGAGTATCCTCTTTAACCCCTGACTGATTTTCCCAGCCCCGCATGTAACTCGCAAAACCACAGCACAGGGAATCGTGCCTGTTGTTCTTTAATTCAACCACACGCATGCCCGCTGCCTCATAAAGCCCCCGGACTGCATTCATGAAACCATCTCCCAGTTCACCTGCATGGCATGAATCGGAAAGCACGATATCCTGATTTACCTTTTTTTGAATCTGTAACTCTCCCTGCTGGTATTTTTCCCATAACCACTCATATAAAGATATGATCTCAAAGGGGAGCCTGAGCCCGTGTGACCTGGGCCAGATATTGCCAAAATAGTTTGCACAGGAGGGGCAGTAACATATAAGGCGGTCGGTTTTTAATAATGATAATTGATTAAATGCCTTTTCCACTATCTCGCTGAATGCCTGATAATCACCGAACCTGTAAGGGATATCCCCGCAGCAGATATCCCTGGGGCCATATTTGGGCAGCTCTTTTAATACCTTTAAATGCTCAATAACAGAGGGGGTGATACGACCCGCGCAACCGACAAACAATATCTCCTTTGACATGGCCGGGATTTCACTCCATCTCTTTAAAATGGCCTTATCTTCATCAGAGGATTTTTCATATTCGTTATTAAAAAAACCAGGCTCATGTCTTCCATTAATCATGTATGTGGCAAAGGGATGCAGCCCTTTCTTATTCCTTTTATTATGTTCAGCCATTCTTTCCATGATCAGGTTATATGGCCTTAAACCATTGGGGCAATATTGGTTGCATGTGAAACAGAAGGTGCACTCATTCAGTACACGCCTCGTTTCTTCACCATTAAGTAACCGGGATATCTCAGCCTTTGCTTCTTCCTGTCCCATTTTCATAACCGGGCATTTTTGAAGGCATATACCGCATCTGACGCATTCATTATGCTCTGCTTTTGCGGGAATAAATCCATCCAGGTAACTCTTGCTCACCATGTAACCCTCCATGTAATGATTATTTTTAAATCCGGTGAATGAATACCACATTGTTCATTTCGGGAAAAGGGAAAATCCACCGCCTTCTAGAGACAAGGCATGCCTTGTCTCTACATAAATGCAGGTCGAATAATTTTTCTTCCCAATTTTTACCTTCTCCCATTTGATTTAATCATTCTTATAAAATATAGGTTATCTGGCGAAATATGATTGACTTTATTTTTTGTTAAACATATCAATTTATAAATTTTAGGAGGTCCTTCCATGACAGAGATGAGAATCACTAAATATCCTGAACAGTTTAAAAAGATTGCCGAGGAGCTGGGAGCCTCATATGGCCCTGAATTCCAGGGATGTGCACAGGTTGTTGCAGGGACGCTTATGGAGATCCTGGGCATTGTAAATGACCAGGTTTTATTGGCCGCCTCTTTTTTTGCCGGCGGCTCAAAACGATGTCTGACCTGTGGTGCTATATCCGGGGGGTTGATCATACTCGGCATAAAGTATGGGCCGGGTAAAAAGGAGGATGGCGCTGAGGAAAAGGAAGAGGCAGTTAATCCGGCAATGGAACTTATAGACCGCTTTATTAATGAATACCATACTATTAGCTGTTGTGAACTTACCGGTTTTGACTTCCGGGACCCTGTCCAGTTTCAGGCATTTAAAGATTCACCAGAAGCAAGGCAAAAATGCACTGAAAAGATGAGCCGGGTATGCGGGTGGGTTGCGGAGATAATAAGCAGGAGAGATAATCAAACCAGTTAATAACTGTTATAAAACAGGGAGGGTAAAGATGGGCCGAGTTAAAGGTAAAACAGCCCTTATCACAGGGGCTGCAAGCGGGCTTGGTGAAGCGAGCGCACTATTACTTGCACAAGAGGGCGCATCAATTGTTGTGGCAGACATCAATGAGAGAAAAGGGCAGAGTGTGGCAGATAAAATAGTTAAGGAGGGAGGAAAGGCACTCTTTGTAAGGCTCGATGTTTCGAAAGAAGATGAGTGGGAGGATGCAATAGCTAAAACCATCGCAGAGTTTAAAAAACTGGATGTCCTTGTTAATAATGCCGGGATTCAATATGTGAAGGAGCTTGAGGATACCCCGCTTGAAGACTGGCGAAGGTTAATGAGCATCTGCCTGGACGGTGTCTTTCTGGGCACCAAGCACGCCATAAGGGCCATGAAAAAGACAGGGGGCGGATCAATTATCAACATCTCCTCTGTTGTAGGTATTGTAGGCACTGTTGACAGCACCAGTGCATATTGTGCAGCCAAAGGGGGTGTAAGGGCCTTTACCAAGGCAGCGGCCTTAGAGTGTTCAAAGGCAGGGCGTAACTATAATATCCGTGTTAACTCAGTCCATCCAGGGGCAATGGAAACGCCTATGATATCAGGCATGCTAAAGGACGAGGTTATCAGGGAGACCGTGGAAAAGGCCCATCCGATAGGCACCCTTGGAAAACCGATTGATATTGCCTATGGCGTTCTGTATCTTGCATCTGATGAGTCCAGGATGGTCACAGGCGCAGAGATGGTTATTGATGGCGGCTGGATAGCATGGTAAAATAAACATACATAAAAGAGCGGGGGTAAATATGAATTTCTTTAATAACGAGAAAATAACAAGAAGAGGGTTTGTTAAAGGGGCAGCAGGTGTGGCTCTCTGCTGTGCATGTCTTCCGCTGGATCGTCTTGCAGCCTTAGAAGTGAAAGAAGATATAAAAGTTAACGACAGCAATGCAAAAATACACCTGGCAGGTGCATGCGGGATATATTGCGGTGCATGCCCGGCTTACCTTGCCAAACACGGTGAGGATGAGCAGATGAAAATCAAACGGCAGAAGATATCTTCATCCGCTCCCACAAAATCAGTAAAGGGTATTCCGCCATCCAACTGGATGAATGGTCTTGTTTGCGACGGCTGCGTAAGCGGCGGCAAGCTTGCCGGCCATTGCCAGATGTGCAATATCAGGCTGCACGCACTGGAAACTCAGGCTAATTCACGCTGTTCGGGCTGCAAAGAGATGCCATGCAATCGTATTATGAATTTAATAAATATGGGCGGGTTTCTGCATCGAAAGGAATATGTGCCAAACCTTAAAAAGATACATGAGATGGGCCTTGAAGAGTGGGTCAAATACGAAGAGGAGCGATGGCGCTGCCCGAAGTGCGGGATGCCCATGAGCTGGTACGATAGCGAATGCATACGATGCGGGGAGGCAAGGTCAGGGCGTGTGTTTGCATTGACTGAATAATAACTCACAAAGGAAAAAGGGTCAGCTTTTTACAGGGCGATATCCATCTGTTTTACTCCTGTGACATTAACCCTTTTATGGCTGTTAACAGTATTTCCGATTGCTCAACAAGCTGTTTGATGAGCGGGCCTGCGGCTGTGATATCCCCCGATTTTGCGGCGTTTTCTATCTGTCTGGCTGTTTTTTGCAGAGCGATCGCCCCGATATTTCCCGAAGAGCCTTTTATGGTGTGAGCCTCGTGCCTTATAAGAGGGACATCATTATTTGCCCAGGCATCCTTTAATGCGTTTATTTTACCAGGGAGATATTCACAGAAGTCATTCAATAAATTGTTGATAAGGCCCTTATCTTCAGAGAAGTTGCTCATGAGCACAGAGAGGTCAAATACATCATCCTCTGTATCCATATTAACAGCGGACGCCGCTTTATCCTGAACCGGTTCCTGGTTTGACAACCACTTATCTATCATATCAGCCATTTCCTGGGGCTTTACGGGTTTTGACAGATAGTCATCCATGCCGGCCTTAATGCACTTTTCCATGTCGTCATCCAGTGCGTGACCTGTGAGCGCTATTACAGGTACATCGTGATCCTTAACCCTTGAATCCTGCCTGCGTATTATTGCGGTGGCCTCATAGCCATCCATTACAGGCATCTGGCAGTCCATAAGTACCAGGTCATATGATTCCTGTTCAAGCTCCCTGATCACCTCCTGCCCGTTTGTAACAACCTTTGCCGTATACCCGATCTTTGCCATGATGCTTTTTATTACCTTTTGGTTGATAGCATCATCTTCTGCCACCAGTATGCGAAGCCTGCGTTTTTTATCCTCAGAGATGGAATGCCTGGTAATGATCTCAACAGGGCTTTCCATTTTTACCTCTCTTCTCCTATCTTTGACAATGGAAAGACATTCATATAACTGGGCCTCATCAATAGGTTTTGTAAGGTAGGCTGAAAAACCGGTCTCCTTCAACCTTGAGGCATCACCTCTGCAGCCTTGGGAGGCGAGCATTATAAGATTTGTATTTTTCAGGTCAGGGTCTTTCTTGATATTTGCCCCCAGCGTCTCTCCATCCATGTCAGATAACTGTATATCAATAACCGCTATTTCATATGGGGCTTTGCAGTCGTGGGCAAACCTTAATTCCTCAAAGGCGCCCGGTGTATCTGAAGCTGTTCCATATGTGCATCCCCATTTGTTCATATAATCCATCAGGCAATTTCTGCCTGTCTCTGTATCTGAAATAATCAATACCCGTTTACCTCTGAGGCTGGTTGATACATTAATAGAAGATTTGTCCTTTTCACTCTGCCTTTCAAGGGTTAAGATAACCCGGAATATGGAGCCTTTTCCCTCTTCGCTCTCTACCACGATTTCACCACCCATCGCCTCTATGATCTGTTTTGAAATGGCTAGCCCAATACCTGTGCCACCGTATCGCCTCGTGGTAGAGCCGTCTATCTGCACAAAGGAGTCAAAGATCATTGCCTGTTTGTTTACAGGGATGCCTATGCCCGTATCCATCACACTGAACTGGATGACTGCCCTGGATGTTGACTCGCTTATGAGTGTGACCTCAAATTCAATGTCTCCCTGTTTGGTAAATTTAATGGCATTACCGATAAGATTTATAATTACCTGCTTTATCCTGCCCGGATCACCATGAAGAAGAGAGGGGACATCCGGGGAGATGGTAGAGGTGTACTCAAGCCCCTTTTCCTTTGCCTTTTCTGACAAGAGACCATTGATATCTTCTATTGCGGATCTCAGGTCAAAATCTATGTTTTCAAGGGTAAACCTGCCTTCCTCGAATTTTGAATAATCCAGTATGTCATTGACTATTGTAAGCAGGGCATCGCCGCTGCTTCTGATGATATCAAGCAGCTCTCCCTGTTCATTTGTCAGCTCAGTGCCGAAGAGTATCTCGGCAATACCTATAATACCATTCATCGGTGTCCTGATCTCATGACTCATGTTTGAAAGGAACTGGCTTTTTGCAGAGCTGGCGGCCTCTGCCTTTGTTTTGAGTGCCTCAGTTGATATGATGGCCTGTTCCAGCTCGATGTTGAGACTTTTCATTTTATTTTCCATCTGTTTACGCTCACTGATGTCAATAAAGCTTTTCAGAAGGTAAGGCTGGTTTTCTATTGAGATGGGGGTTACTGTCTGGATTATACATGCCCTGTCATTGTTACCCCTGATGACCTCTGCCTCCGCGTTGTAAACCGCATTTTCCGCATCCTTGACAGGGCAGGTCTCCTTATCAAAAGGGCATATAAAATTGTAGCATCTCTTGCCTGTAATGGCCTTTTTTTCTATACCTAGAATGGCGCACGCTGCCTGGTTGGCATCGATAATAGTATGTGATCCTGCATCTATCAGGAGTACACCGCTCTGTATGGAATTTAGAATAGTCTCCATACGGCTGTTACTCTTGATTAATCTCTCTTCATAGGCTTTAACCCTGTTTTTCCAGTAAATAATACCAATGAACCCCATTATCCATATGGCAAGATACAGGAAAGTTAAGGATAGAATATGTCTCTGAAAATCGGATAATGCGCTATCTCCCGCAATCCGTGTTACTTCATCATAATGCTGATAGATTGTCCATGTTATGGTTATGGCCATAACCAGAGTCCAGGCCAGTATCATGTAAACGCCATAAAGGCGTAAAAGGGCAGGTTTTCTGGAGGGTGTCATTGCGCTCATTGTCCTACTCCTTAAAGGTGGTGATATCTGCGATCGAAAGGGCTGTTAAAGGTAAATAACCCCGCATAAATATTGATAACACCTGGGACTCTATCAAGAGATATTTATAAATATGCAATTAATATGCCCTGTTACAGATAAGATTTGCTGAGTTAATTGTCTATTAATATCATATTTTTATAATCATTATGGATTTTATAAAAGGATTTTAACTGTCATAATCTTAATGGGTGCCATTATTTTGTCAGTGTTGATACAGTGTTCGGTTAAAAGCCGGTCGGGCAAATTATCTAGTGTACATCCAAAAACTGTCGTTTTTGGATTCAAGCGGTCAGCCCTCAGCATTCAGCTTTCAGCAAAAGGCATTAAAAACAAAGAATTGGCTGACCGCTGATCGCTGGCTGCTGAAAGCTCCATCCGTAATTTGTCTCTTTGTGGATGGACATTATCTAATGCCTTATATCAAAAATGACCTAATATATTGATATTACAAGATAAAATAGAATATTTGCATTGACTTGAACACCAGTAGTTTATATACTTTTGTGCAATTTTAAAAAACTTCTATAAATATCGAACAGGAGGAGAGCAGGATGAATTTTATTAAAGTAAATATGAATACAAAGTCAGTAGCTATTGAGGCGGTGCCTGAAGAATATAAGGGTATTGGTGGTAGAGGGCTTACCTCTATAATGATCAATAAAGATGTACCCGCAGGGTGTGATCCGCTAGGTCCTGAAAATAAACTTATTTTTGCGACTGGTATGTTTTGCGGTACAAGCATGTTTAATTCAAGCAGGGTATCCATAGGCGCAAAGAGCCCGTTAACAGGAGGCATCAAGGAGGCCAATGCAGGCGGTACGGCTGGCGCAGCACTGGGGAAGCTTGGTATTGCAGCGATTATAGTTGATGGGAAGCCAAAGGCAGGTGATTTAAGTATCCTGAAGTTTGACCTCGAAGGCAAGGCGGAGCTGATTGATGCAAGTGAATACAGAGGAATGAGGACCTATGCCCTTGTAGAAAAACTCCATGCAAAGTATGGAGATAAAAATGCGGTTCTCTGCATAGGGCCTGCCGGTGAATATATGATGAAGTCTGCATCTATCCAGGGGAGTGATGTTGATAAAAGACCATGCAGGGCAGCGGCAAGGGGAGGCATAGGCGCTGTAATGGGGTCAAAGGGTTTAAAGGCGGTTATTATTCCACAGAACGGGAAAAAGGCTGATCCTGTGGTTGATAAAGAGAGCTTCAACGAGGCGACAAAGACATTTGCAGCCATGGTCAAGGCAAACCCGTTTGAGGGCGAACTCCTGCCTGCATTTGGCACCCCTGCGCTGGTAGCCCCTGTAAACCTGATGGGCGCATTCCCATGCTATAACGCAACAAAGGGTGAGTTTGAAGGGTGGCAGAAGATAAGCGGGGAGGCCCTTGCAAACACAATAAAGGAGAGAGGTGGCCAGACCGGTCATGTGGGATGCTCACAGTGTATCATAAGGTGTTCCAATGTATATAATGACAAGAATGGTAAATATGTTTCAAGCTCCATAGAGTATGAAACTGTATGGGCAATGGGCGGTATGTGCGGTATAGATGATCTTGATGTTGTGGCCCGAATGGATTTTCTCTGTGATGATATTGGTCTTGATACAATGAACACAGGTGTCGCAATAGCGGTTGCAATGGATTCAGGCTACAGAAAGTTCGGTGATAAGAATGCGCCCATAGAGATAATGGAAGAGATAGCAAAGGGGACTGAGATGGGCAGGATATTTGGTGACGGCCCGTCTGCGGTTGGAAAGCATTTTAATAACCCCAGGGTTGCAGCAGTCAAAAATCAGTCTATTGCGGCCTATGACCCGAGGGGCATGATTGGTAATGGTGTTACATTCGCCACCTCAACCATGGGGGCTGACCACACATCAGGAAATATGGTGGCCATGTACCTGGGCCATATACTTGATCCTCTCAAAAAAGAGGGGCAGCTTGAGAACTCAAGGGAAAACCAGATATTCTGCGCAATGGCTGACAGCATGGGCCTCTGCCTCTTTGCAATGTATTCCATTGCATCGCCTGATGCAAAGGAGATGTTTATTAAACTTATTAACGCAAGGTTGGGCGAAAGCTGGAAGGTCGAAGATTTGCGGGCCATTGGCGTGCGTATCCTCAGTGCAGAAAAGGAGTTCAACAAAAAGGCGGGCCTTACAGCAAAGGATGACAGATTGCCTGAATTTTTTATGAAAGAGCCTCTGCCGCCGCATAATGTGGTTTTCCCATTTACAGATGCAGAGCTCGACAGCGTTCACAATTTTTAGTTTTATGGCTATGAAGGTAAGAGTGCAGTTATTCGGTCTCCTGGGCAGAAAGCTTCCTCATTACAGTTCTGTTAAGGGGGTTGAGGTCGAACTCAATGATGGGGCAACAGCAGGGGACCTTCTTCAAACCCTGGGTATCCCTGATGACTGGGCGCCTGCTATTGCAATGAACAGCCGTTTGTTAAGGCCTGAAGACATGTTGCTAGATGGCGCTGATATCAGGATTTTTCAGTCAGTTCACGGAGGGTGATCTGTTTTAGTAAAAAAAAGGGCGGGGTATCCCCGCCCTTTTATGCTAGGACTGGCCTTTTAGTCGAACTTTAAAATGGCCTTTAATGTCTTTCCCTTTTCAACGTCTGCAACTGCTTCATTGATCTTTTCAAAGGGATAATATTTGATCATCTTGTCAAAGGGCATGCGTCCCTGTTTGTAAAGATCTATCATGACTGGAAGCAGGATATCAGATATTGCATCACCTTCAACAATACCTGTGATTGTGCGGCCATTGAGGATGCTCTGCATATCAAGGCTTGCCCTTACACCCATTGGCGCTGCTCCTATAAGCCCGCATTTACCGCCCATGCGGAGACAGTCTACTGCCTGGCTCAGTATCTCAGGTATGGCTGTACATTCAAGAGAGTAATCTGCGCCGCCGCCGGTGATCTTCCTGATCTCTTCAACAGGGTCACACTTGCCGGAGTTTACCAGATGGGTTGCGCCGAACTGCAGGGTGTTCTTCATCTTTTCATCGCTCCTGCTCACGACGATTATCTTGGTGGCGCCACTCACAACCGCAGCCATAATGGCGCTTACACCAACGGAACCTGTGCCGCCGAATATGGCAATAGATGAGCCTGGTTTAACCTGAAGTGAGTAAAACACACCGCCCACGCCTGTCTGTAGTGCGCAACCAAGAGGCCCTAACATCTCTACAGGCACATCCTTGGGTACCTTTACTACATTGCGCTCTGAGGCAATCGCATAAGTGGCAAATGAAGACTGGCCGAAAAATGAGCCGTACACGGTCTGGCTTCCCTGTTTCATGTATGTGCTGCCATCAGGGCGGGTCCCGAAAAAGTTGAATGGGAAAAAGCAGTCACAATGGGTTGGATGACCCTTTGTGCATGGCCCGCATGTGCCGCAGGAGATATAACTCATTGCTACATGATCACCCGGTACAACCTTTTTTACCAGCTTGCCCACCTTTTCAACAACACCTGCACCTTCGTGGCCGAATACACCGGGAAATTTTACCGGGAGGTATCCATGCTGCCCTGAAAGGTCTGTGTGGCAAAGCCCGCACCCCTTTATGCGCACCAGTATTTCATTATCTCTGGGTTCATCCAGCTCTACCTCTTCTATTACAAATGGATCAGACGCTTTTTTTACTATTGCTGCCTTGATTTTCATACCCTTCCTCCTTAACTAATTGAAATTAGACATCTTTTTTGAGTAGGAATTATATGGAGTTAAGTTCTGTATGTCAATATAAAACTGTCTGAGGCATAAAACTGTTGACAATCACTGCCCTGATAATGAATTCTTTTATAAAAGAGTTCTCAAAATATAGAGAGGTAGTGTTGTGCCATGATAGAGATTACAAGTGATATACATATACCGGACAGCGAGTTGAAAGAGGATTTTATACGTTCAAGCGGACCAGGGGGGCAGAATGTGAACAAGGTCTCCACGGCTGTACAACTCAGGTTTGACGTGAAAAATACATCCTCGTTACCTGACAGCATCAGGAGACGGCTTATCAATCTTGCCGGAAGCCGCATGACAAAGGATGGGGTGCTCATTATCAAGGCAGAAAGGCATCGTACAAGGGAGCAGAACAGGAGGGATGCAATAGAGAGGCTTGCCGCCCTGATAGTGGAGGCGTCAAAGGTGCCGAAGTACCGCGTAAAAACCGTACCGTCGTTTGCCTCAAAGGAAAAAAGGATAGATACAAAGCAGAAGAGAGGGAAAATTAAGAAATTCAGGGGGAGGGTTTCTTTAGAAGAATTCATTTAAAATCCCTTTCTGGAGCCACTGAGCGGAATCGAACCGCTGACCCCCTCATTACGAGTCTGTAATATAGGAATAATAACAGATACTTAGATATAAAAATATGCAATGCTACCAAAGATTTAGAGGTCAGGTTATTGTTTCTTGACATCTTTTATTTTATGGTGTTTTTTCATGTTATGGTAGCAAAATGGTTGCAAGTCAGTATATGATTGTTTTGTTAAATTATGCTTACTTATAACTAGGGTTTCAGAAAATTTAATGATTAAGAAACAAAAAAAATCCTGTAATGAATCCTATATTGATCCTAATTTAGGAGAAGTTCATATTCGAGATAAGGGGTGGGTACCCAGCATTGATGATGAACTATCTAAATCTGTGGCTCGGTCACTCTATTTAAGTCTGCTGAAAAAGCCAGCATCCTCCAAAAGTCTGTCTGACAAGGATCTGTATATTAAAATTTCTAAATTCAATAAGCTATGTAATGATATGTTAGAATATATTGAAGACTTAAATGGGATAGGACTCTTACTGGACAAGGAAGACTCAGAAATTTTGATTAACAAGCTGAATATGCTAACTTTAAAAAATACCGTTTTTCTCCAATTAACTTCCAATATCGTTACTGATAATCAAAAACGCGGTCGAAAACCAGATTATTTATTGAATCAATATATTAGAGGAATGATTGATGTCTGGAAAAGTTTTACTGAAGACTTTCCTACATTAACATATGACCCTGTCGATTGTATATATAAAGGCCATTTTTTTAATTATACATATGATTCCTTAAAAGTATTTGGTTATAAACCACTTCCAACCAACCCAACAATGGGAAAAAAGATACAAAGGGAAATTAAAAAATTATCTAAAGAAGCGAAAAAAGACCTCCTTTTGTCAAGTAGATGATTTCATACCCCTATTTTAAAAATATTTAAGCTTTGAAAATACTTTATTTAAAATAATCCCGCATAATCTTTCCATTTCTCGTAAACTTTATGGACATATTTCCACCATATTCCTTTTATTTGTACATTTCCTAAATACATCAACAATCCTTAAAATTCAGGCATCAATAAAGAATCGCGTATATTAAAAACTATTATTTTTTTATTTTAAAAGGGGGATTGATATGGAAAGAAATTCTTATCTCACAATCGACGAAATAGCAGAAACCTTAAAAGTGCCTAAGTCCTGGATTTATTCGCGCACAAGAGAAACTGGACCTGACACTATCCCAAGAATTAAAGTGGGAAAATACCTTCGTTTTGAACCTGATAAAGTATTGCAATGGATAAAAGATCAGAATGAATCAGAATAGGAGGGAAAATGGCTGTTCAACATCAAATAAGATCAAACGGAAATGGTAAAACGAAAATTATAAAACTGACAGCACGCAGAGCAATTATTGAACATTGCAAGGAGTGTATGGGCTTTAATACTTTTGAAGTCAGGCGGTGTAATTCAAAGTTATGTTCTCTATGGCCTTTTCGTACTTATGACACACCTGAAAGTACATGCTGATGTCGTTCTATGTGGCAATGAAAAGGCTGACTTTAAGCGAACGGTTATTAAGTGGTATGTTATTATGGGTGACATTTTTTTAATATAAAATCTGGGACATATTGGTAATGGCGCAGGAAACAATTTCCATTGAGAGAGCCCTTCTAAAATCAGAGGCTTTCCGTACATTAAATGGTACTGAAAAAACAGTTCTACTTGATTTCTTAATGAAACGTACGTTTCAAAAGATAAACACAAAACCAGGCCGCAAAGCTGAATGGATAATTACAAATAATGGGAAAATAGAATATTGCTATTCAGAGGCAGAAAAAAAGGGGATTCCAAGAGCGACATTTATGCGTGCAATAGACACACTAGTATCAAATGGATTTATTGACATTGCTCATAGCGGAAATGGAGGCGTGAAAGGAGATAAGTCCTTATATTCAATAAGTGATCGTTGGAGGAAATGGGGAACGGATGATTTTATTGAAGCATCTCGTCAAAAAGACGGAAGGCTCGGAAGGGGATTCGCGGTTTTTTGGAGGAACAAAAAATCAAATTCCGGTAACAAAAAAGATAATCCATCCGTTATCAATTCTGATAATCCATAGAGGTTATTAAAGTGAATCATGTATCAATAATGATAATTCACCGAATGGTGTTTATTTATGAACTCCTTGATATGCTTGGATTTTAGCTATCAAGGAGAATTTATGTATGGTTTATCAATAATGATAACATTCTATAGTATACCATGTATATGGGGCATTAGCAGGCACAGATTTAAAAGATGTGCTTCTCTATTATGACCTGGTGGGAAACGAGAAATGGATGGTTAAAAAATGATACTTTAAAGTGGCTTACTTAGAAAATGGAAACACAATCGGAAACACCCTTATGCGTGAGTGCTCTATTTGGTTACCAGAAAAATTACCACCTATACTAAGAAGTGAGAATGAGGGTGGTAAATTCGATAAATAATTTATTCTGTGCACAGGATTTTGCGCACCCTATACGCGAGGACGAAAACAGAAATGATAAAAAATCAAATCGCCGAAAATTCGTTTTATTGATCTAATGGGGAAAACCCGATTAAGGAAATTTGATAAATCAAAAAGATGGAATCAATCGGATTAAGGAAATGGTATCGCAACACTAAAGCAACACCATATATTAACAAGGGAAGCTCCCCTGGAAAAATGGACATGTTCCGAAAATGAAGTTTCCAGCTTGGTTGCCACTCCCACGCGTAAGAAATGGAGAAAAGGTTCGAACCGAGTACGAGATTTAATGCGTGTATAATATATTTAATGTTCACAACAAACCCCCATATGTCGGGATAAACCATTTAATGGGAAGGAGGAAGTTGGGAATTTTAAAACCCTATTAAAACCTTGGCTGAATCTTAGTAGATTTTATATCCGGATAATTTCCGATCGGATCAAAATCGAATCCGATTGGATATACCATTTTGATCTTTGAAAATAGAAAAAAGGTGAGATAACAACCAGCCAGAAATCGGTTGTAAATCACGGAAGAAAACCTGATGAAACACCGTGCCCTGTCAAGGCAGGTAGGGAGCCTAACCGAAAAATGGCTTTTTATTTTAGTTTTGTATTTTTTTTATAAATACGATCATGAATTACGCAATTTACGCCTGACCCCTGCTAGCCCCAATATCGCTGAACCTAAAAGGTAAATTGTTGCTGGTTCAGGTACAGGGGAGACATCACCATCACGAACTGCCCAAGCATAATTTTGATTCCCTTTGTATCCCTCATCTTGCAATCCGTTTTCAAAATGAAAACCTAAAGGTGCTCCTCCCCACCCTTCATCAGCAGATCCCCAAACACTGGACCAGTAGGCATATGGCTGTAACTCTTGAAAAATATAAGTATTTTTCAAACCATAGTTATCCTGGGTATTCCCCTGTAAGTCATAATAGCTTAAATTTCCGAGATTGGAATGATACATATATGCCATTTCACTATTTTCACTTAAGATATTAAATGAGAAATCAGTAGAACCATCATAGCTGAAACTTGGATTCCACGAGAGGCCATTTACTGGTTCTATATTTGGCAATCTCCAGTTATCTAAATAGACCCCTCGGGTTGAATCATAATAAACTAAATTTTCAGCCCATGCCACAGCATTAGACCAAGTCATCCGACCGTCAGTAGCCGAATCACCATTGTCATAAAGTGATCCTGCTCCCAAATTCGTATTTTGTAGCCATGTGATGTCTAATACATCATCGTAAACCAATCCTCCTCCACGATTCCAAAGAGTTGCATTGGCAATGTTAGCCACAAGAAGACAGCATAAAATAATAAAAGAGTGAAATATTTTTTTCATCTGTATCCTCCTATTATTGATAAGAAACCTAACTAGAAAATGGATATAGTTTAATTTAAAATATTTAATCAATTATTATGACGAATAACTGCTTCAACTGCTCTTTCAGCAATTTTTTTTCTATCTATCCAGTCCAGATTTTTTAATTTATCGGATATTTTTTCGTGAGTTTCATCATCTTCCGCTATTATAAGATCAGGTCCGTATACATGAAACTTAAATCTGGAATTATAATAGACTCTAGAATAATAGCATTTTTCATCAGCATGAAGTACATAAATATTTACACCATCTATGGCATTATATCCATAGTCTGATAACTCGTTAATATCATCTGTATATGTAGAATTGTGGCGATAAAAACTTTCTTGAGCCACACTAAAGGCTTTTATATTTTGGGAGAATGATTCGGAATTATTATTTTTGTGATTATTGATCGTATTCAATAAACTATAAGCGAATAATATTGCGATAACGGCGAGTGTGCAGGTGACTATTCGTAAAGGCCCCCAACTTTTATGCGTTACCACTGAATCGACAGAATTATCCCAAAAAGTTGTTCCTTTTTTTGTGAGTCGGTAATAAAAAAATAAACGGGTGAAAATTAATAGGAAGGGAATACCAAGGCCCTCACCATAAGCCCAAACAATGTACGTGCGTGTAAATGCTTTCGAAAACTTAAGTTTCGCACCGCTTTTCGTTAAAACATGGATACCGAAAAGCCACTTGAACGGAGTTGTACCCAGAATAGAAATAAAGGCTGCTTCAAAAGGTAGCCATATGATATATATTATTACACTTAATATGAAAGGACTTCCAATATAGCCCTGTAAATACTCTACAATATCTGGTGAGATAACCCGTAAAAATTCAGATAAAATAAAAAGAATACCTAATCCAAGAATAGATATGTCCAATGTGCGTGCAAAAAATCTTCGCCATGGATGATATATGCCCCCAAAAAATTTTTTACTCTCATCAATATTGGAATAATTTTCAGCTTTTTTATCCTTCTTTGGGGAAGGTATTTTGTCTCTATCAAATATGAATAATGATAAACCTCCCAGGATTAAAACAGCTAACCATTGAACTATTAACATACCTATATTAACTGATGCATATAAATTGTCGGCATGTTTAGGTGGTGAAAAGAGTAATCCATAACCCTTGTTTAATGTAGTACCTTTGATAATAACATGAAACGGTGGGAACAATAGCATAAGAAAAATAGCCGCAATCATTACTGAGAGAATGATTTTTTGTTTATAATTCATCTTTTCCCCTTACCTTAATTTTTTTTGTGAATGGTGGTAATTTGATAAATAATATTTTTAAATAATCAGAATAAATTATCTCACAGTATACTATCTATTTTTTCTGACTTTCTCTTTGAGCCAAAATCATTCTGAGTCTATTTTTCAAGATTGCGTATCTTTTTCTTTGTAGCTGATTAATCTGAAAAAGGTATTTTACCCTTTTATCAGTAGACATTTTTTCAAGCTTTTCCCTTAGTTGGGGGTCACTCGGGAAAAAGTATAGTTTGGCAGACATAAACAACCTTATGTAGGTTATTTCTTTATTTTCTTCTCATACTTCTTGACGATATCTTCAATGGCTTCTTCAAGTAATTCGCCTAAAGACTTATCCGTATCAACAGCAAGGTGTTTTAAGTCCTTGATGCGGTCATCATCAACTCTTGTGCTGAATATTTTTTTTTCTCCCATGAGTGTAATAATTACATCTTTATTAATAAGAAAGCAAGACATCAATTGACATACAACATGATATAATATAATATATAAAACATTCTTACAATATATCTTTTAATAACTGTTAAACATTAATTTTCAGAAGGAGAAAATATGGCGTGCATAAAAAAGAGGCGGGGGCGCTGGGTCATTGATTTTTATGACCAGCATGGAAAGAGAAGGTGGAGCACATTAAAGGAAGGGGCAACAAAAACAGAAGCAAATAAAGTCATGCAGGATATTTTAAAACAGGTTGATCATGGGTCATATTTACCTGATAAAAAGATTCCTTCCTTTGAAAAGGTTGCAGAACAATGGCTTAAGAATAAGAAAATATCACTTAGAGAGCATACCTTTGATGCATATGAATGCCATGTAAGAAGAAATCTTCAACCCTTCTTTGGCACTACTAAAATTACATGGATAAACTATCCCTCTATAACAAAATTCATTTCCTATGAGACAGAGAGGGGAGCTTCAATACCCCATATTAAGAAATCCCTGATTATGCTTAATGGAATTATGAAGTATGCTGTAAGGCAGAGGTATATAGATTATAACCCTGTTCAGGATGTTGAAAAACCAAAGGGGCATTCAAGGTATAATGAATCGGATGAAATGGATATTTTCAGGCCGGATGAAATCAGGCAGTTATTTGATAATACTGAAGGTTTAAAATACAAGACTCTCTTTATGGTGGCTGTTATGTCGGGAGCGCGACAGGGTGAAATATTGGGACTTAAATGGGCTGATATTGACTGGTACAACTCCCAGTTAATAATAAAAAGAACTTTTCAGCATGGCAGGTTCTATGAGCCTAAAAGCGAAACATCAAAAAGGAAGATTGATATAGGCCCAACTGTAATGACTCAATTGAAAAAATGGAAATTGGCAAGCAAGCCTAATGACCTTGATCTTGTTTTCTCCAATGAAGAAGGGATGCCCATTGACAAAAATAACCTTGTAAAGCGGTATTATGAACCCGCATTGAGAAGGGCAGGGCTCAGGAGGATACGCTTTCATGATTTAAGGCATACCTTTGCAAGCCTTTTAATAGATCAGGGCGAACACCCGAAATATATCCAAAACCAGTTGGGGCACTCATCAATAAATGTCACGATGGATGTATATGGACACCTTATGAACACTGTCAATCAGGAGTCTGCTAAACGGCTTGATTCTGTGATTTTTAAAAATAATGGTAGCAATTTGGTAGCAAATGAGGAGAAGGCAAAAGTGATAAATCTGTAAGTGCTTGTTATCACTGGAGCCACTGAGCGGAATCGAACCGCTGACCCCCTCATTACGAGTGAGGTGCTCTACCAACTGAGCTACAGTGGCCTTACAAAAGGAAGTCGAATATATTACCTTTTTTTTTGGCTGTCCATAAAATTTTCCTTTTTACCTGCCCAAAGGTTAAAGCCGGCAGTATTTTATGCCGATATGCTGTTTATGGATACTATTGTAAAAATAATAAGCGACCCCCTTATCCTGATACTTGCGGCAGTAATCATATTGTCATACCTGGGGGAGCACTGTCTGAAGAATAAGATCAGGAAGTAGCATCTGTTTATTCTTCTGCTTATGGCTGGTTATACCTGCATAAAAACCGGTCTAACTCCGCCATAAGGCTATCCATGTACTCTGTTGTAAAGGGGAGCCCTGTTTTCCTTTGATTCAGATCATTCCTGAACCCCTTAACCGCATCTGTGTGTCTTAATCTTGCTGATGGTGTCTTGAGTGTCTCTGCCTTTTCCATGCTCTGCCTGATACCCTTCCATTCCTTCCTGAATTCATCCACCTCCTGCCACCTCAAAAGATTCATTGCACCGGAGTAAATGCCCTTTCCTGAAGGGGTTTCAATAAGAAAATCCATCCTCCTGTTGTTCCTGTAACATGCATACCTGTAAGTGCAGTATTCGCATGTAAGCCCGTCTGCTGAATGGTGGAAAAGCCCTTTGTCAATAAGCCCCGCGAGTTTTAAAACAAATTCATCTATAAGGGTTACCCCTGTTATATCGACCCCGCCCGAAGGGCCGCCTGTGGCAGCCTGCTGTTTCAATACATCCTTTTCAAGAAAGGCATCCCTTTTTAGGGTATAGAACGAGGCGGATATCATGGCCTCACTCTTTACAGACTGAATGGCCTTTATATAAAAGGGTAACTGGAATGCGAGCCCCTTTTTGATATTTGATGAGGGTTTTATCCGGCCTGTCTTGTAATCATATATATGGAGCCTGTCAGGGGAAACCGTATCCCTGTCAAACCGGTCAATATACCCCTTTATGCGAATATCCCCGATCCTTACCTCCCTCTCTCCCAAACCGAATTCATACTCCACCCCATGAGGCGCCCTCTCTTTAAATTCATCATTTTCAAAGCGTATAAGGGATGCCATAATGCCCTGCCTCATGCCAGCCTCTTTATCAGGGATTAGCCCTGCTGTGAGTTCCTGTATGAAATACTCAGTAAAATCAAGATGACCCATGTCAGGGCAGCTGTTTATGTATTTTTCTATAATATCCAATGCAAGGGCAAAGGCCTTCTCAATACCCATGCTGTTGATATTTGTATCAAGCGCTATTAATTTGTTAAAAAACCGGCTCAGTATCTCATGTGTAATCAGGCCAAAATCCCTCATGGTGGTATCAACAGTCAATTCATCCGGGTCTTTAATATTATAGATATACTGGAAAAGATATTTCATGGGGCAGTTTGCAAGGGTCTCAATGCTTGAGGATGAATAAACCCTCCTGTTATCTTTGATAAAATCAGTAAACGCACCTGCATCTTTAACTATGCCATCATACTCAAAAAGGCCGTTTGCCGCCATCCTTGAGGCAATTGACCTTATACCCCTTATGATATCCTCTTCATTTGATCTGTCCCTTATAATGATATTCTTCAGCACTGCATCCGCGCCATTCACATTTGTCAATGCCTTTGCCCTGTTTGCATCAAGCAGCTCTGACCTGGAGGTATACTCTTTTTCTGCCCCCCATATCAGCCCATCACCTGATATGCCTTTATTGTCCATGTTTTTAACAAGGGCATAGAGGTCCTGTATCACCTGTGAAGGCTGCACAGGTTTTTCTGAGATACTCAACGGGTATGATAAAAAAAGCCCCTTCTCATAGTTTTTGAGTATACTGCAAAAGAGCTGTTTTGACTGATCAACCGGGTCAATGATCCTGAATATGCCTCTTGATGCCTCCGGTATGATAAAGTCAGGCCGCTCTCTTGAAGGGAAACTGCCTGATGTGAGCCCGCCTGCAAAAAGGTAGTCAAAGGAGCGGCCCCTTGTTTCAAGCCACTGTGAAACGCGTATTACATCAGGGTTTCTTTCATCAAGCAGATACCTGTCATTGATCCTGTTCCTGTAACTCTTTAAAAAGAGTGGGGCAATATCCCCCTTTTTTGTGTCAAATAAACGCTGTGCCAGCTTTACCTCCTTCTGGCTTGTAACAAGGAGTTCATTGAGCAGGGTGAATGCCCTGATATCCCTTTTCAGTAACACCCTTTTTATATCAGGTGTTAGCCCGTTATCCCCTTTACCAGTAGAAATGATATTCGCCGGGAAACCCAGAAGGGTTAGTATCTCTTTATATGCCTCAACTATACCTTCAGGGGTTTCCTTTTCTGTTAAAGAGATAAAGGGATCAAGCATTCTCATGAACAGGATGCGCTGGAAAATAAAGGAATAATATTCCCTCTTAAGCCCATCCTTTTCTTCCCGGCTCTTTGTCCCTGATATAGCGGCAATGTAGATCTCTTTAAAATAAGCTGGTCTTTCATCGTTTATCTCTTCAAGCCTTTTGCCAAGCCTCTCCATGCCGCACCTTTGCATGGCAGTATCAAACAGGTGAATATTCAGGGTATATGGATTTTCAGGGGTCACACTATTCATGAAAGAGGAAACGGTCTCTAAACTATCACCAGGTAGCAGTATCTCTTCAGAAAGGAGATCAGGCGAGAAATCAGGGGGCTTAAACCCCATAAACTTGTGCTTTATTATTGCTGATGAAAAGAGGCCGAATATATCCTCCCTCTTAAAGCCGTGGATGGGGAGTTCCAATATCCTCAAAAAGAGGTCTGAGAGGGGGTGTGAAGAGAGGGGTATCCCCTTTGTGAGGCTGAAGGGGAGCCCATACTCAGTGAATATCTCAGAGACAATCGGGGCATAATTGGTAAGGTCAGGGAATATCACCCTGATGTTACCAGGGCTGACAGGGCCATTAACCTCTTTTTTGCACAATATCTGCTTGATCCTTGATGCAATGGCCTTAACCTCATCTGTCTGTGTGGCAAAGGCCCCTATCTTGAGGCTGTTGCATTCGCAGGCTGTGCTGTCATCCATGTTTGAATAGATTGTGCCTGCATATGGGTTTGGATAAGTCACGTCAACAGCTCTCAAGGTAGTCGCCTGTGCCCCGCTTTCATGGAGTTTATCCATAAGTGAGACAAGGGAATAGTATGCCCTGCTTGACTCATGCTCCCCCTTAATGGCTGGAACGCCTCTTTTTGCCTCGCTCCCGCAGGCTATTTTATATTCAGTGATGGGGTCCGGGCCATCACTGTCATAATCTATCAGCCACCAGAGTTCATTCGAGATACCGGCCAGGTAAAAGAGTATCTCTTCTTCTATCCTTGTTATGTGTGCGAGGCTATCCAGTATGATTATGTCAATCTGTTTTATGCATGATGGCCGGTTTTTCCCCTTAAGGAAATCCCGCACTTCTTTAAATATGTCATCGCTGTCATATCCCCTGATCTCCCTTTTGAGCTCCTCATAGTCGCCCATTAACCACAGGAGGTCTTCCTCAAGTGCATATCCTTCATTCGATGTCCCGGGCCTTTTTGCCTCCGCTTTTATTATCCTGCCGCCAAGGTCATTTGCATATATATCTTCATAATTGTTCTGGTAGATAGTGGAAATGAAGTTTACGATGTTCCGGCAGATACCTGTGAATTCGCTGTTATTCTGATCCCCTGTGAAAAGGGCGTTGAAATAGGCAAGGCCGTGAGAATCACCAGCCCTCTCCTGGATGGCCTTCATGATGAGCATCTCGGAGGCCATTTGGTCTATGGCAAAATGATCCGCATATTTGTCAACTCTTATATCCTCTTCAAATATACGGTGGACCACCCCTGTAAGGGTGTTGACCTCACGCCTGATCCAGAAATCGGGGTCTGTCTCAAGCTCCATTACACGCCCTTTTGTAGGGACTATGTGAAGAAAACCACGGCCAGCTGATTCCCCCATCATTTTCAACAGGAGTTTATGCCTGGCCGAGACGGTCTTACCGGAAAGATAGCAGATTTTTGCCATACAATTTGTTAATTAAAAGGTCTCTATCTTTGCCTTATCCCTGAGCCCTTTAACAAAGTCACTCAAATCTTTTTTGACCTTTGTTTCCTTCAGGTAATTTGTAAGGTTAACCTTTACCTCGTCAAAGCTGTATTTGCCTGCAGCCTGTTTTTCAGTAACCTTTATGAGGTGATACCCAAACTCGGTTTCCACAATGTCGCTCACAGCGCCCTGTGCAAGGGCAAATGCGGCTTCTTCAAAGGGCTTAACCATCTGACCCCTTGTAAATACACCCAGGTCTCCACCCTCCTTGCTGCTCGGGCACTGGGAGGTTTCCTTTGCCAGGGCGGCAAAATCCTCACCTGCCTTAACCTTTGCCTGTATCTTTTCTATCTCTGCCCTGGCAGCCTTTTTCTTTGTTTCATCTTCAGCAGGTTCCACCTTGATTAAAATATGGCTTGCTCTAACCGATTCAGGTTTATTAAACCGCTCTGCATTGTTGTCATAGTATGCCTTTGCCTCGCTCTCAGGTATCACTGTTTTTTCAACAAAATTCTTTTCAATAAATGTATTAACTGTAAGCCCCTTTTTAATCTGGGCCTTTATTATCTCCTCTGTTATCTTTAAATCATCCAGGGCCTTTTTCAGGTCATTCCTGTCAGGATATCTGGATGTGACCTGTGCCCACTCATTATCTATCAATGCCTGATCCACTGTGCCCCCTCTTTCAAGGGAGGTCTGGTATAAAAGCTCCATGCTGATAAGGTTTTCCATAACCTGTTTTTTTAACTCGGCCATTTCCGATTCGGCAATCTCTCCACCCTGGGCAGATATCTGATTTTTGATCCTTGAAATCTCCCTTTCATACTCATCTTTAGGGATATCCTTGCCATTAACGATGGCAACCCTGTCAGCATCTGCTAATGCTATAGAGAAAAACATCATAATGACCATCAGGGTAACCGGGAGGGCGGCTGCCATTTTTCTACACATTTTATTGCTCCTTTAAACAATAGGTTATTTTCCTTTAAAAAGAACCCCTTCAGGGGCGCATTTTCAGGTGTTAATTTGTCAGAAATGACTATACCTCTATTGACAGATAATAAAAGTCTTTTTTTGAAAAATTGTCTTAAGTATAGACAAAAACAGCCTTTGAGAATGACTTTGACTTGTAGGGAAAGGGCTGATATATTCCATGCTTAAAAATAATTGCATCAGCGAGTATCGCTCTTCTTATTTAAGGTGTGGTTGTCATGGCAAAATTGTTTATATTTTCTGGGTATGGACATAACCAGTCTTTTGAGCTTGTTGGAAGCAGTGTCAATATCGGGCGTTCAGAGGATAATGACATACAGATATCAGATATGTCTGTTTCCCGAACCCATCTCAATATCATGGAAAAGGACGGCAGTTTTTTCGTAAAGGACCTTAACAGCCAGAATGGGACATATGTGAATGGCACCCGGATAAACCCTGATGAATATTATGAGATAAAGGAAAACTGTCCTATTGTAATAGGCATGACACTCATATGCATTGGAAAGATGTGCCCTGACCATATCAGGTCATTTCTGGGGTCATTAAATAGCCACTCAGGTAGGGAGGAATTAGACCCTGGCGCCACCACCTTTTTCAGGCCATTCACAGATATCAAGAACAGGGAGCTGATCACAAACATAAATAATGTATTTCATGTTGCATCAGATGTTGACGAGGTAGCAGGAAGGCTCCTTGACCACATACTCAACCATTTTCTGAGGGTTGACAGGGTTGTGATTATTCTTTGCACTGAAAACTCAAGCGGCAAAATGGTGGAGACGGTTATCTCAAGATCAAGGTCAGGGAAAGAGAAGCAGGAGGGTGGATTCAGCAGGATGATCGTTGACAGGGTGATCTCCAGCAGGACACCCCTTATAGTCCCCAATGTGACAAATGAAAAGGAGCTTGAGCTGTCAGGCACCCTGAAACTTTTAAAGATCGGTTCTGTCATGTGCGCCCCTATAATAAAGGATAACAGGCTTATGGGGGTTCTTTATATAGATTCCCATGAAAAGCCTTACGGGTTCAGGGATGATGACCTGGCCCTTATCACGGAGCTTGGTTCTCTCACAGCAAAATCCATAGAGCCCTTTCTTGCTAATGATACAGGCAGGTGAACCAGGGGTTGATCACGGATAATTTGGCTTTAATATCTTTTCCAATCAAAAAGGCTGATACATACCGGTGCAGAAAAGCAGGATAAAGACAAATAGCCTCAGCAGGTTAATGGTTTATATACTCGGGCACAGCCCCCATGAGTTTGGTATTGTCCCTGACCCTGAGGGGTTTGTGGCCATAAAGGATCTCGTGAGGGTGATGCATGAAGAGCCTGATATGCCGCATGCCAGCGAGGGCAGCATAAATGAGGTGCTGGTAAGTGGAGAAAGGGGAATTTTTGAAACAGATGGGAAGAATATCCGCGCCCTGTCAAGGCACTGGGTTCTAGATACAACTCTTCAAACCACAGATATTCCTTCTATCCTTTTTACCCCTGTCAGAAGAAGGGCTCATGTCAGTGTAATTGAGAATGGGTTAATAAAGAGAGAGGATCACTTTTATATCCTTTCACCTGATAAAGAGATGGCTGAAAGGATAGGCAAAAGAAAGGATCAAATGCCTGTGTTAATAGAGGTAATGAGCCGCAGGGCCGTTCATGATGGGGTGCATATCTCCATGTTCGGGGGGCTTTATCTTGCAGATGAAATCCCGGAAAGGTTTATCGCCGGGCCGCCTGTGCCAAAGGCTGCCTTGCAGGAGAGAGAGGCAGCTCCCCCCGTTAAAAAAGAGAAGGTAAAGGAGTTTAGCCCCGGTTCATTTTTTCTTGATATCATCAATGACCCTGATAAATCCAGAAGGGTAAAGGGGCGTAAAAAGAGGGGGTGGAAAGAGGAGGTAAGGGGCATGAGGAGAAAGGGGTGACTCTTCTGTGGGTGCCATTAGCATAAATATAAAAATTTTCTCCGTGCTCTCCGTGTATTCCGTGGTTAATTATTAATTTTTATTCCTACAAGATAATCCCTGTGAACCCTTTCTGCTGTTACCCTGATAAATTCATTCCTGATCGGTTTTTCAGAATGAGTCACTATCTTGATGTAGTTATCGGTCAACCCCTTTATGGTCTTATCCTGTTCGGACTCCCACCCCTCGGTAAGCACGGTCAGCTCCTTGCCTATGAATGACCGATAGAACAGGTTTTTCTTTTTTTTACCAAGCTCCCTTAATTGCCTGGCCCTTTCTTTTATTATTTCTGTATCTACCTGTTCTTTAAAACCAGCTGCGGGCGTACCCTTTCTGGGGGAAAAGGGGAATACATGCAGATATGATATGGGTGAGTCTTCTATGAGCGAATAACCATTGTTAAATGCTTTCTTATCTTCACCTGGAAAACCGGTAATAATATCCGCGCCTATTGCGGCATCAGGGATGGCCGCATGTATTCTTGCAACAAGCCGCTGATAATAGTCAGGGGTGTAATGGCGGTTCATTCTCTTCAGTATTTCTTTGTCACCGCTCTGGAGGGGTATATGGAAATGGCGGCAGAGCCAGGGCTCACTGGCCACCATTTCTATCAGTTCATCGGCGATCTCCCCCGGTTCAAGGGAACTCAGCCTTACCCTTACAGATGGATTCTGCCTTGCTATCAGCCTTAATAGCGGGACAAGCTCTGATTTCCCTGAGATCTCTTTTCCATATTTTCCAAGGTGTATGCCAGTGAGCACAATCTCTTTGTAACCCTCCTGCTCAAATGCGCTGATTGCTCTTATTACATCATCATTCTTCATGCTTTTAATCGGGCCGCGCGCATAGGGGACAATGCAGTAGCTGCAAAAGGAGTCACACCCGTCCTGCACCTTGAGAAAGGCCCTTGTGCGCTCCATGAACCTCTTTGCCGGTGGTGTGTCAAAGAGGTTTTTTTCGCTGGCACCTCTTACATGGCCTGAATTTAAAGGGGCAGGATCGGGGTTGATGAGGATATCGACAATACCAGGCTTGTCAGTGTTACCTGCAAGCAGATGTATGCCCTCTATCTTCTTCAGCTCTTCCGGGAAGACCTGCGGGTAACAGCCCACAACAGCAATCCTTGCACTAGGGTTCTCCTTAATGGCCCTTCTTATGGCCTGCCGTGACTGGTATGATGCCCTCTGTGTTACAATGCAGGTGTTTACAATAATGATATTGGCTCTCAAAGAATCTTCTGTTGGCTGGTAACCTTCCGAGGCAAGTCTTTCCTGGATGGAGGCTGTTTCACACTGGTTGACCTTGCAGCCCAGGGTTATAATCTTATACCTTTTACTCAAGCAGGCTCCTGTCAAAGTTTACCTCCATGGCCTTTGCCGGGCATGCTGCAACACAGAGTTCACAGGCGCTGCACTTGCTGTTGTCAAAGATTACCTCCATCTGGGGTCGTTTTATATAGAGCGCGCCGGTCGGGCATACTGCTGTGCAGGCCCCGCACTGGAAACATTTTGTTTCATCCCTCCTGACATCATGACCAATGCTTTTTACATCTATGCCCAGGCCTTTGAGGTATTTGATACCCTTCAGATAGTTGCTCTTGTGGCCGGATAGTTCAAGCACCATTAACCCCTCTTTTCTGGGGTAGACAGTGGCCTTTAATATATTGAAGGAGAGATAAAAATCTTTGACCAGATTTACAACAATGGGTTCATTAACCACCTCTACAGGGAATCTCAAAGATAACATTTTTGAATACATCGGTACCTCCTGTTTTATTTGAACTTCTTTATTGCCCTTTCAAAGCCTGGCATGGAGTTTATTATTGTTTCATCGGAAACGCAATAGGCTATCCTGAAATGGCCAGGCCCTCCACAACCTGTGCCAGGTACTGTGAGTATGTTCTCATCCTTGAGCGCAGATACAAATGCAATATCATCTTTTATCGGACTTTTCGGGAAGAGATAAAAGGCTCCCTGGGGCCTGAAAAATTCATAACCAAGTGAGGCAAGGCCATCGCACAGGAGATCCCTTTTTTTCTGGTATATACTCACATCTATGCTCACATTTAAAAGCCTGTTAATCACCCTCTGCATAAGGGCAGGGGCATTAACAAAACCAAGTATCCTGTTGGCAAGGACAAGGGCTGACGATACAGTTACTCTGTCATCCATATCAGGGTTAAGGGCGGCATAACCTATCCTTTCACCGGGAAGGGAGAGGTCCTTTGAAAAGGAGGTGGCAATAAAACTATCCTTGTACACCTCGAATATGCTCGGCACCTTTATGCCATCAAAGATGATCTTTTTATAGGGTTCATCAGAAATAAGATTAATAGTCTCTCCCTTTTTTTCACTGTATTCTTTTAGAAGCGAGGCAAGGGCATCCAGCTCCTCCCTCGGATAGACTCTTCCTGTGGGGTTGTTGGGCGAATTGATCAGTACTGCCTTTGTTTTATCTGTCATTGCATTTTTAATGGCATCAAGATCAATGGAAAAATCAGGTTTGCTTGTTACAAACTTTGGAATGCCCTGGTGGTTATCAACATAAAACCTGTATTCCATAAAACATGGGGTAGGTATTATTACCTCATCGCTCGGATCAAGGATGGCCTTGAGTATTATATTGAGCGCCCCGCCAGCACCCACTGTCATCACTATATCGTCACGGGAGAATATCTTTTTATGTTGCGTGGAGAGGTATTCCGCAACAATGTTTCTGGTATCTTCATAACCTGCGTTTGACATGTAGCAGTGCTGCCCCTTGCAGGTATCATTTATGAGTTCCTTCATTATCTCTTTAAATTCTGAAGGCGGTTCAATATTCGGGTTTCCTATGCTGAAGTCAAAGACCTTATCTGCACCATAAATGGCCTTTCTCTTTGCCCCCTCTTCAAACATCTTTCTTATCCATGATGCCTGCGTTATAGCGGCCTGTATCTTCTTTGAAGCTGACATGTTTCTCCTTTTGGCCCGGATTTTTATCTGGAATTCATCTGAAATATGAGGATTATCACCTTTACATATAAAACCCGGAATTTGTAAAGCAGGTAAAATAGTTGGTTTTTTAGATTTTGTAAAGCATTCAATGACTTTTGCTTTGGACTAGGGGATAATTGGCGCCTAAACTGTTACCCATCACATCGGTTAACGTAGGTACAAGAAGAAAATTGAGAGGGCAGAAACCATTTCTGATTTCTGCCCTCCGGATTATATTAAAACAGTGCTGCTGTTACGCCTGCGGGTTGCGTTCTATTGTCACGGTGTTGATAATTACCGCTTTTCTTGGTCGGTCATTCTGCCCGGTTTCAATCTTGCCAATATTTTGAACAACTTCCATCCCTTTTATAACCTTTCCAAAAACCGTATGGCGGTTATCCAGGTGAGGTGTGGGATCAAGGGTAATAAAAAACTGGCTTCCGTTTGTGTTCGGTCCAGCGTTTGCCATGGAAAGTATACCTGCGCTATCATGCTTTAACGCGGGGTTGAATTCATCCTTGAATGTATATCCTGGTCCGCCGGTGCCATTACCTATGGGGCATCCGCCCTGGATCATGAATTCATCAATAACCCTGTGGAATGTGAGTTTGTCATAGAAGTTACCCTTGCGTGAGGTCTCCTGCCTGCCCTCTGCAAGGTTGATAAAATTCCATACTGTTTCGGGGCATTCCTTAATAAATAGTTCGATCTCAAATGTGCCCATGTTGGTGTCAAATATCGCCACCGCCCTGTCTAATTCCTCTTTGTAATCTGTTTTGTTTGCCATTTGTCCTCCGGGATTTGATATAAAATTTAGGGGATTATAGGGAATATGGGGTTTTATGTCAATGAATATAGCGGTTTGGGATATAGGCGGTAGGTAATGGGTAATGGGTGATAGGTTATAGGCGATAGCAGGCTTTAGGCTGTGGTTTTTGGCCTTCAGCCTTCAGCCTACAGTCTATAGACTTCTTACACCGTTATCACCTTATCCGCCACCTGCATAGCTGTTACTACATCCAGCATATTGGTGGTCTCTCCAGCCCTTTTTTTATCAAGAAGGTTAAAGTGCGAAAGACATGTCCCGCAGGATAGTATGCGTACCCCATTTCCCTCAAGGTTCAGGAGAGCTTCATAGGCATCAGATGTGTCGAGCGTAAGTTTGACACCACCGTTCATAAAGACTATCTGCCACAGATTATCCATCTCTTTTACGGTCTTGATAAAGTTTACCATGAGCCTTTTACCCAGCTCATCATCTCCATGTCCCATGCAATCGGAGGTTATCATCAGAAATATCCTATAGGTTCCAACCTCTTTTTGGGGTAGAGTATCATCATGACTCATTGACTCTTTTTCCAGGGAACCTGAAATATAAAAATTGCTCCCCTCTTCACGCACGGATGGTGAAAAGTTTTTGGTCTGAAGGAATCTTGAAACATTCTGTTTGGCAACTTCATTATCCACTATTACTGTTATTCCGGTTAAACCCGCCTTTTCAATGGCCTCTTTTGTCTTAAGCACCGGGGCAGGGCAGTTTAATCCTCTGCAATCTATCTCTTTCATAGTATTTATCCGCCTATAAGATTTTATTTTTGAATAATCTCTTTGAGAACAGGTTTTAAGTCAAGCTGGAAAAGCCGATTGAATATGATATTGTGATAGGGAATGCCGATAGAAGCAATGCAGTGTGTGAAAAAAACAAAACATCTTTCGCCACGGAGGTCACGGAGGTTAATTTTTTAAGTTTTTACCCCGTGCTCTCCGTGTCCTCCGTGGCAAATATTCTTATTCCTTCTGAAAAATAAGTTTTCTGGCTTCGGATTTTGAGGCATCAAGGTAAAGCATGGTATTTCTTAACTGCCTTTTTCTATCAAGCAATATCTTTATTGTCTCCATTACCTGGTAAGAGGCTATTATTGCAGGTGTTACAGCTGGTACCCCCAGTTTTAAGGCCGGATTCTTTTCAGGAGGTATTGCTCCCCTGTCTTTATCATAGATATTTCTAATACCAGCATCATCCGGGAAGATTGTCATGACCTGGCCAATAAACCCTGCTACCGCCCCGTGAACAAGGGGTATTCCTATCTTTTTAGCGGTAGTCTCAAGTATAAATCGGTCAGGGATATTGTCCAGCGCATCAACAATAACCTGTGAACTAAAAAATATCTCCTTTGCATTATTCTTAGTGAGCCGCTCGTTATATGCTGTAACATTAACAGCAGGGTTTATTTTTGCAACCGCTTCCTTTGCTACCAGTGCCTTTGGTCTGCAAAGGGAGTCCGTGCTGCTTAATGCCTGCCGGTTCAGGTTTGTTTCATCAAAATTATCGCCATCAACAATTATCATGTTGCCGATTCCGAGCCTTGCAAGCAGCAGTATAATCTGGCCACCCAACCCCCCTGCGCCAATTATGCACACCCCTGACCGTGCAAGGGTAAGCTGATCATTTAAGGTGATAGAGTCCAGGTTTCTTATATATCGATATGGCAGGATTTCCATTTTAAGTGCGGTAAGATAAACCTCATAAAGGCTCATATTATGCCTTTGGGCAATACCCTGCGCTTTTTCTTCCCTGATAACGCGCCTGTCCCTGCCTGCCTGATCAGGAAGGATTTCAACCTGTCCGGTTATATCCTTTATTAATATTATTTTTGCTGGCATTAATTGATCTCAGAAAACCTGTAAATCAAACCTTTACAAGAAAATCGATCATTGCCTTGCAAAGGGGCGATGCCACCCTTCTTTTATCCCTTATAAGGTAGAATGGCCTTGTCATAGGAGGCATATCCTTTATCTTTACAGTCTTTAAAATCCCTGCCTTCACCTCTGTTTCTATTGCCTGTGAAGATAATATGGAGACGCCAAAATTAGCCTTGATCACCTCTTTTATGGCCGTGGATGTCCCCAGCCTTGCAACAACATTGAGCCCATCAACACCTTTATGCAGGCAGGTCTTAAGATATTGTTCCATAATCTTTAATGTGCCTGAGCCTTTCTCACGTAAGATAAATGGCTCCTGGCTCAGTTCATCGGGAGTTATGGTTTTTTTTGCTGCCCATCTGTGGTTTTTATTGATCACAAGCACAAGCTCATCGTTCAGGATTTTCTGGCCTTCAATATCCTTATTGAAATCGTCTGCCCCAACAATACCAAGTTCCAGGTCACCATTTGCTACCATCTCTTCGATCTCCCCGGTTCCAGCAACGGTCAGTATCACAGATATAAATGGGTATTGTTCATAAAATCTGCCTATCATGCGGGGGAGTATGTATTCACCGGGGATGGTGCTCCCGCCAAGGAGTATCTCCCCCTGTTTCAGGCCTAAGAATTTTTCCATCTCAAGTTTTACCGATTTTTTCATATCAAGCATGCGGGTTGCATGTTTATAAAGCAGTTCCCCCGCCTTTGTCGGCACAATCTGTCTGCCCATTCGGTCAAGAAGCACGGTGCCAACACCTTTTTCAAGGTTTGCAATCCTCTCACTCACAGATGCCTGTGCAAGAAATACAGCATCAGCGGCCCTTGAAAAACTTTTAAGCTCCACAACCCGACAGAAGATTTCCAGTTGCCTTAAATCAAAATCTATTTTTAACATCTGTATTTATCTTTCCTGATTTCAAATGGATGTCCTGTCCCTTTCAGCAAGCACTATCTCCTGCTTCATTAGGTTCTTTCCCCTGTAGAATTCAACTGCTATCTTCTGCCCTATCTTTTTCCTGTTGAGGATACTTACCAGTCTCCTGTTATCGGTGATCTTTTCATTATCTATGGAAACAACAAGGTCTCCACCAATTACTATCTGCATGCCACCAATGATTGCATACCTGTCCCCGCCACGTAATCCTGCCTGATCTGCGGGGCTGTTCGGAAATACTTTTTGTACGAGCAGTCCGTAACCAGTTGGAAAACCTAATGCATAGGCGAGCTGATCATCAATAGCGACGCTCTCAATACCGAGCCATGGGCGGGGGACCCGGCCATTCGTGATTATATTATTTGCTATTTCTTTAGCCCTGTTTATGGGGATCGCAAACCCTATCCCCTGGTTACCACCTGACATGCTGAATATGGCGGTATTGATACCTATAACCTCGCCATTGGAATTTAATAAAGGCCCGCCTGAGTTGCCAGGGTTGATTGCCGCGTCTGTCTGGATAATCTCATCTATCTCGATCCCGTCTGCTGTTTCTATTGACCTGCCAAGGGCGCTGATAATCCCGGTTGTAAGGGTGTGAGAAAGGCCGAAGGGGTTTCCGATGGCAATAGCCTTCTGCCCCACCTTGGTTTTGTCTGAATCACCAAGAGGCACCACAACATTAATCTTGTCCTGAGCTATTTTTATAACAGCAATATCAGAATATGGGTCGCGGCCTATCAGCTCGGCAGGCAGTTTTTGACCGTCTGCAAGGGTGACCCTGATTTCTCTGGCCTTTTCTATTACATGGTTATTTGTGAGTATGTAACCACCTTTGTCTATTATGAACCCTGATCCCTGCCCCTCCCTTGGGGTGATCTGCCGCCAGAAATTAACGCTCAGGGTAACAGTGGAGATATTCACAACAGCCGGATGGCTCTCTTCAAACACCCTTATATTTATCTCTTCATCATTTGATAAGATAATCGGACGGTTTTCAGAGCTCTTATCCTTCCCTTTTAAATCAAGGGTTTCATCAGCCGGTCTTATACCTGCATATGATATGAGGTCATCTCTTTTTACCCATATAAATATGAAAAGGAGGATTGCAACCAGGATAAGCTGTTTGATTATTCTTTTATCCATATATAACCCCTCTAATGACAAATATTGTTTAAAACTGCTTCAATGTAAATTCTCTCTCTTTTTAAGTCAAGTAAACTGCAGGATCAAATTGTCTGAATTATTCACCATTCCCCCTGGAAAGGTATGAATGACATTGACATATTTGATATGCTGTTTTATGGAATTACATTTATTCCATTCATATGATTAATTATAAAGGTAACTCTGGATATAAATATATTACAGATAAAGAGTGTACGGGGGCAGATAATGTCAGGATATATAAAGAAATTACTAATGATCGCACTATTCATAGCATTTACATATGGTTTTACTGTTGCTGCGGTTTCAGCAGATGATACGAACTCAGAGGTTTTTACCCTTGAGAAGAGTGTGAAAGAGGCCATAGACAAAAACTGGGGGGTAAAAATAAAGGAGCAGGCAATAGAAGAGGCGCAGTATGGCAAGAAAAAGGCAAGGGCAGACCTGTTGCCAAGGTTCAGCACCACATACAGTTACAGGAGGGAAGGGGAGGTAAATACATGGGACATGCAGTCCCCGGATGATCCTAATGCTACTATCAGTGTTCCGCTTGGTACAAAAAACAATTACCAGTGGCAGGGGACAATAACCCAGCCCATTTTCACAGGGTTTGCACTTACAAGCGCGTATGAACTATCCAGACTCGGGATAGACCTGGGCAATATGGAGCTTGATATAGAAAAGCTGGATATTGCCCTTAATGCCAAAGAGGCATATTTCAATATCCTGAAGGCGGATAAGGCGGTTCTGGTCGCTCAAAGCGCAGTGGAGTCGCTCGAGGAGCATCTGAAGGTCGCACAGAATTTTTATGATGTGGGGATGATCCCGGTTAATGATCTTTTAAAGGCAGAGGTGGAGCTGGCCAATTCCGAGCAGAACCTGATAAAGGCACAGAACGGCGCAAAACTGGCAAGGGCCTCTTTTAATATTGTTCTTTCAAGACCGATTAACACCCCTGTTGAGGTGCTGGACATCAAGGACTATACCATTGAGCCAATTGATTTTGACAGGTTTTATGATCAGGCCCTTCAAAAACGACCGGAGATAAGGTCTGTTGAGATTAATGATCAGCAGATAGACCAGCAGATAAGGCTCGCTAAAAGCAAATATTACCCCGAGGTCTCACTCACATATAACTATACAAAATCAGGAGATTCACCATCTGTGAGCGGGTCATCTGCACTGCTTGATTCGAGCGGGTGGCAGGCAATGGCCAATCTGTCATGGAATATCTGGAACTGGGGCAGTGATCACTACTCGGTGCGACAGAAAGAGCTGAATAAAGAGCAGCTTATTAATACAAGAAGGTCAATTGAAGACGGGATAAAGCTTGAGATAAAAATTGCAGTTTTGAATCTTGAGGAGACAGAAAAAAGGATACCATCTGCAAAAAAGGCAGTTGAACAGGGAGAGGAAAACCTGAGGGTAAGTAATGAGCGGTATAAGGCGCAGGTTACAACCTCAACCGAGGTACTTGATGCCCAGACCCTTTTAACACAGGCAAGGGTGAATTATTACAGCGCCCTGTATGATCATTCCCTGGCAAAGGCGGCCCTGTTAAGGGCGCTGGGGGAGTATTAAGGTCGGTATAGTTGGCATTGTTGGTTGTTTAAACTGAGTTGCCTGTGGAGGCTAAGAGGTGGGATAATCTGGTGCAGGGCACAAGGCTCAGAGCGCAGGGGAAAAAATATGAAAGCCTTTTCCTTGTGCCTTGAGCCCTGTGCCTTGCGCCGGGTTGTGTAAGTAAAATTCATATTAATAGCTGTTACATTATTATCTGTGATAGATCTTTGTAAGGTACGATCTCCCATGATCCAGATATTCAGAGTTACAAAAAGTTATGGTGTCAGCAAGGCTATAGATGATGTCAGCCTTCATATACACAGGGGCGAATTTGTCTTTGTTACTGGCCCGAGCGGTGCGGGCAAGACCACTCTGCTTAGGCTCATATTTGGTGCTGATACCCCGACATCGGGTCAGATACTTATAAATAATATCAATCTTATAAGAATTAAAAGAAAGAACCTGGATCTGTTACGAAGAAAGATTGGCTTTGTATTTCAGGACTTTAAGCTCCTGAACAGCAAGACTGTGTATCAGAATGTGGCCCTTGCCCTTGAGGTAAGTGAGGAGAGGCCCGCAGTTATTAGAAAGAAGGTGCATCAGGCGCTCAAGGCTGTAGGGCTTGAAAAGAAGGAAAAGGCATTTCCCCTTCAGCTGTCAGGCGGTGAGCAGCAGAGAGTTGCAATTGCACGGGCCATTATTAATAATCCACTGATCCTCGTGGCTGATGAGCCCACTGGCAACCTTGACCCTGATATTACAAAGGATATTATGCTCCTTTTCAGAACTATTAATATGAACGGCACTACTGTAGTTATTGCCACACACTCACGGGAACTGCTGGAAAATACAGAGCAGAGGATAATCATACTTAAAGGCGGACAGATTATTAAAGAGATCAATTAGATGATTATAAGAAGAAGCATATATTTTTTAAGAACAGCGCTTTCCAATATCATGTATAACCGGCTTGTTCATATGATCAGCATCGGGACAATAACCATCTCCATGCTCCTCCTCGGCTTTTTTCTGCTCTTGTCTGTGAATATCAAAAACTGGCTGGGCGACTGGGGGGAGGCCCTTTCAATGTCTGTCTATATTGAAAATGAGATTGATGAAGCGGGCAGGGTAAAGATCGAGTCTGCAATAAAAGGGTTGAAAGGGTCAGAAATAAAGGAGTTCATCACAAAAGAGCAGGCTATGGCCAGCCTGAAGGACCATCTTGGAGATCAGGCCGGTCTCCTTGAAGGTCTGAAGATAAATCCCTTACCAGGGTCATATGAGGTAATCTTTCATGAAACAGAGGATTACAGGGTGGACCCAGAAAAGATAAAGATAGACCTTGAACAGATAAATGGTGTTGATGAGGTGCAGTACAACAAACAGTGGATAGAGCGTTTTCAGGGGGTAATGGACATGCTCAGGGTAATAGGCATGATAACAGGGGGATTCCTTTGCACTGCTGTACTGTTTATTACCACCAATACCATAAAACTAACCATATACTCACGGCATGATGAGATTGAGATATATAAGCTGGTGGGAGCTACTGACTGGTTTGTCAGGGTTCCGTACCTGATTGAAGGCACTATACAGGGATTACTCGGGGGCATTTTTTCATATGGGATACTTCTAGGTATCTATTCACTGTTTTCATTAAAGACCATTCAGGTATTCGGGCTTCCCCTGATTGATTTTCAATTTTTACCACTTACGTATTCAATAGCTGTTATTGGCCTCAGTTTGATTCTGGGCTTTATTGGCGGTTTGGTGGCCATAGGCAGGTTTTTCAGGGAATGAGCATTATATCTTTGCAAATGTCAGTATGTTTACCATCTTACCGGTAATACAAATGTCTTTATTATGTAAAAAAAATTTATCAATTGCCCTGATTTTAATTATTTATTTCCTTCCGTTTACTGCTGCCGGTAAGTTGACCGAGGCTGAAATCAAAAAAAAACAGATAGAGCAGATAGAAAATGACCTTAAATTGGAAAAGGAAAAATATCTTAAATATGATGTGAAGGAAAAGGATATTCTTGAGGAGCTTACCAATATTGAAACGGAGATCAGTGAAAAAAAGAAAAGACTTGGCGAACTGGAATCTGAAATAAGCACCAAAAAAAAAGAACTCAGCAGGCAGCAGAAAATCCTGAATGAAATCCAAGGGGAATTAAATATTTCTGAAGAGGTGCTTGCACAGAGGATGGTCGCCTTTTATAAGAATGCAAAAAGGGGCTATCTAAGGGTTTTGCTATCAACTGATGACCTCAATGTTTTGAATCATATTATGAAGTACCTCAGGGTTATAATGCATGAAGATCGAAAGATTATGAATACCCTTGCCCTCCGTAAAGCCGAATACAGCCACCAGTTAGTTGAAATTAAGAGACAGATTGCAGCTGTTTCAGGTCTTGAAGAGGCTGAAAGTCAAAACCTGAATGAATTGAGGCAGGTACTTGAAAAGGAGGTGCTTCTTCTTGCCAGGATACACAGCGAAAAGGAATTTTACGGGGTAGCTGTTAATGAGCTGCAATCAGCCGCTGACAGCATGAAGGAGACAATTGCAAACCTTGAGAACATCTCAAAGAGAGAGAAAATCAGGCTGCCATCTGATTTTGGAAGATCAAAGGGGAAGTTGCCCCTCCCGCTCAAGGGGAAGATATTGAAGAATATTAAAAAAACAGGGGAAAGGGCGATTGAAAATACTAAAGGCATATACATTGATGCGCCCTCAGGCTCCCAGGTAATGGCCGTATTTCCAGGCAGGATTGACTATTCGGGGGTCTTAAAGGGGTATGGACAGGTTATAGTTATCAATCACGGAGATAGGTATTTCACAATTTCAGCATATCTTCATGAACTTGATAAAAACAAGGGAGACATGGTTTCGGTTGGCGATGTAATAGGGTATGTGGGCGAGGCAGGGCTTTCAACCGGGCCGGCATTATACTTTGAAATCCGAAAAGGGGATGAAAACCTGAATCCTCTAAACTGGTTAAAAGTTAATTGACCTTTTTAAATTTTGTGGGGTAGAATATTTTCTTTTAATCTGATCCTGACAGGAGTTAATTATGCGTTTTCTCATGAAAAGACTGATCACAGGCCTATTTACCATTTTACTTGTTCTGGTAGCTGTACTTTTAGCAAATGGCTACAGTGGTGATGCTAAGGACAACAAAGATGCAGACGATGTTTACAGAAATATAGAGCTTTTCACCGAGGTGCTGCGTCAGGTGGAGGAAAATTATGTTGAGCCTCAGGAAACGAAAAAGCTTATAGAAGGGGCTATAAAAGGAATGCTGCAGAGCCTTGACCCCCATTCAACATACATGACAAAGGAAGAACATGACGATCTAAGGGTTGAAACCCAGGGAAGCTTTACAGGTGTGGGGATGCAGATTACCGTAAAGGATGATGTCCTGACTGTAATATCACCCATTGAAGATACCCCTGCTTACAAGGCCGGTATCAAGTCAGGGGACAGGATATTAAAGATTGATGATAAAACTACAATTGATATGACCTCCACCGAGGCGGTAAAGCTGATAAGAGGGCCAAAAGGCAGCACAGTAAAAATCACCATCAGCCGCAAAGGCGTTGATAAACCCCTTGTCTTTAACCTCATAAGGGATGTTATTCCTCTTCAGAGCATAAGGAGTTACAGGCTTGATCATGAAATCGGTTATGTTCGCATAAAAAATTTCCAGGGCAATACCACAGAGGAGCTCCTAACTGCCCTTGAAAAACTGGAAAAGGAAAAACCGTTAAAGGGGCTTATCCTTGACCTCAGGGATAATCCGGGCGGCCTGCTCACACAGGCCATAGGGGTTTCTGATGTCTTCCTTGAATCGGGAGCCATTGTAAGCACTAAGGGCAGGATTAAAGAGCAGGATATCATTGAATCTGCCACAAAAAGCCCCTCAGACAGAAAGTGGCCAATGATTGTTGTTGTCAGCGGAGGAAGCGCCAGTGCATCTGAGATTGTGGCTGGGGCACTGCAGGATAACAAAAGGGCGTTAATCCTGGGCACAAAGACATTCGGAAAGGGCTCTGTTCAAACCATTGTGCCACTGTCAGACGGCTCAGGCCTCAGGCTGACCAGTGCGCGATATTATACCCCGAGCGGCAGATCAATACAGGTAAGCGGGATAGACCCTGATATCGAGCTTGAGTATGCCCCGGTTGAAGAAAAAGAGGAAGATGAAGTGTCTCTTCTCATGAGAGAAGAGGATCTTGATAATCATATGATAAATGAAAATGAAGATACGCAGGATGCCACTATTGATACAAAAAAGGAATCTGCCCCTGACCGCCTGAAACAGAAAATAGAAAAATCACCTGGAAAAGGTAAAGAAGAGGAAAAGGGTGAAGGTGTTAAAGAAAAAGACCCGGCTAATGCCAGAGAAGAAAAGGATGATGATACCCTTTATATGGAACGGCTTGACAGGGATAACCAGATAAGAATGGCAGTGCAGGTGTTGAAATCCTGGGGTGTGATACAACAGATAGAATCTGGTGGGCCTTCCGGTAAACCATAGTTAAGTATCTGCCTGAATATGAAAAAAAAGAGGGAAAAAGGTTCTGCTGTTAATAAAATAAAGGTAATACTGGTTCTACTGGTTCTTGTTATTGCAGCAGGCCTCTTTATTTTTAATCATGCTCGCAGGTTAATATCCCCACCCCCCGCTTTTGAAGAAGAGCATGTTATATCAAGCCGGTTAAAGCAGACTATTGATAAGGTCGATCATGTAATCTATGAATCAGTATACAGTCTTGGGATAAAAAAAGAGGCGATTTCATTTTCAAAGGTTGTTCCCAGGCATGAAACCAACCTTGACTGGGACTTTACCGAACTCTCAGTTATTATAGATAACCCGGATTTCATTAACAGGCTTGAAACAATAATAACAAAAAAAATAGTTATGCTGGGTCATGATGTCATCCTTAAGACAGAAAAATCTTCTGGTGACCTGGCTGTTTTAAGTATAACTGTTTTTAACCTTCCAACACACAGGCTGAAGTTGCACCTCAGGACTGCTAATACAACAAAGAAGATAGCTAAACTGCCCAGGGTAGCCTTTATTATAGATGATATCGGTTATGATAGTGCCATTGCAGATGCCTTTATGGGGCTTAAAATACCTGTATGCCTTTCTGTGTTGCCTGATACGCCCTATTCAAAAGAGATTGCACAAAATATAGTAAAGAGAAAAAAGGAGATGCTTCTTCATCTCCCTATGGAGCCTAAAGGATACCCAGGTATTAATCCTGGGCAGGATGCGCTTATGCTTAATATGGACAGGGAGACCATTCAGAAAATAGTAAGGGAAGATATAAAAAAACTCCCTGGCTTAAAGGGGGTAAATCACCATATGGGGTCTCTCTTTTCCGAGGATTATATCAGAATGAAATATGTGCTTGATGAGATAAAGAAGCACGATCTTTACTACATAGACAGCCGTACAACAAACCTTACAGTGGCCTTCAAGGTTGCAAAGGCATTAGGAATACCAGCTGCCGAGAAAAGTCTTTTTATAGATAATGATCTTAATGAAAAAACACTCGTCTATCAGATGGAACGTCTTTTAGGCATAGCCAGAAACAGAGGAGAGGCCATAGGCATAGGTCACCCGCATCTTAAAACTCTGAATATTTTAAAAAAATATACAGAGCAATTGATGAAAGAGTTCGAAGTAGTCCCTGTGTCTGAGCTTGTTAGATGAGTACAGAGAAAACAGGAAACAGGAAATAGGAAAGAGGAAAGCGAGAGATAAGAAGTGAGAGGCTGGAAGTCAGCAGGGCTTTTACCGGCATGTTAGCTCTCAGGCTCTTGAGCTGCTGATCTCTGATATCTGATTTATGATCTCCAATTTAAATTTCCTCTTTTCTGTATTCTCTTTTTTGTTTTTAATAGTTTTTTCTATTGACTATTTTATGTCGCTCTGTTAAATATCCCGGCTCCTGAATGCATCTGATTAGTACATTCGTTCTTTCGGGAAAATAATTCGAGGTAATTTTAATTGAAAGTTCCCTTGCTGGATTTACAGAAGCAGTATGACTCTATCAGAGATGAGGTGGTATCCGCTGCCTTAGAGGTGTTTGAAACCCAGTACTTTATCGGCGGTCCTAATGTCGAAGATTTCGAAAGGAAAATTGCTGATTACTGTGGCTGCGAATACGCGGTAGGCGTCTCCTCAGGGAGTGACGCCTTAATATTATCACTGATGGTGGCAGGTATAGGTCAGGGTGATTCTGTTATCACTACACCATATACCTTTTTTGCTACTGCCGGCGCAATAGCCAGGGTTGGCGCAAGGCCGGTTTTTGTAGATATTGATAAAGATACCTACAATATAGATCCGGATAAGATAAGGGAGTATATTTCAGGTTGCTCCGATGAAGAGAGGTCGCATCTCAAAGGAATAATCCCTGTCCATCTTTATGGACAGTGCGCAGACATGGAGCCTATTTTAGCTATTGCGAAGGAATATGGCCTCATTGTTATTGAAGATGCAGCCCAGGCCATAGGGGCTGAATACAGGTTCAGTGATGGAAGTGTAAAAAGGGCCGGCACAATGGGTGATTACGGCTGTTTTAGTTTTTATCCGACAAAGAACCTTGGGGCTTTTGGTGAAGGAGGGTTAATCACCTGTAATGATGAAGCCCTTAATAGAATGCTCAGGATTTATCGCAATCATGGTGATGTCAAAAGATACTACCATGATTTTGTAGGGGGTAATTTCCGGCTTGACGCCCTGCAGGCGGTAATATTAAAAATAAAATTAAAATATCTTGACAAATGGACCGATGGAAGAATATATAACGCGTCCAGTTACAAAACGCTCTTTGAAGAAAAAAACGTAAACGATATCAGGTTGCCCTTTCAAAAGGAAGAGCGCCACATATATCATCAATATGTTATTAACGCAGGAGAAAGAAGAGATTTCTTAAAAGAGTATCTTCAAAAGAATGAAATAGGCTGTGAGGTCTATTATCCTGTGCCGCTACATGAACAAAAATGTTTTTCATACCTTGGCTATAAATCAGACGATTTTCCGGTATCTGTAAAAGCATCAAAAACATCATTAGCAATCCCTGTTTACCCAGAGTTGAACAAAGAAGAACAGGAATATATCGTTGATATCGTAAGCAATTTTTTTAAAAAGAATTAATAAAAAAATTCTTAAAAAAATAAAATAAATTGCTTGACAGTAAAAAATAAAAAAGGTAAAGTTCGTTTTCTTCTTTTGGAGGAATGACCAAAACAGTGTCTGACTAGAGATTCAGGCAGATTGTTCTTTGAAAACTAAATAGTGTAACCGCTTGGGTCAAATAGATGTAAAAGCCAAGTTTTGGCTTTAAATAATATAACTCGACATAATTGGAGAGTTTGATCCTGGCTCAGAATGAACGCTGGCGGCGTGCCTAACACATGCAAGTCGAACGAGAAATTTCCTGCTTGCAGGAGAGAGTAAAGTGGCGCACGGGTGAGTAACACGTGGGTAACCTACCCTTGAATTTGGGATAACTTCGCGAAAGCGACGCTAATACCGAATATTATGATTTTAACCCCGGTTTAAATTATGAAAGGTGACCTCTTCTTGAAAGTTGCCGTTTAAGGATGGGCCCGCGCACCATTAGCTAGTTGGTAGGGTAATGGCCTACCAAGGCTACGATGGTTAGCTGGTCTGAGAGGATGATCAGCCACACTGGAACTGAAACACGGTCCAGACTCCTACGGGAGGCAGCAGTGAGGAATTTTGCGCAATGGGGGAAACCCTGACGCAGCAACGCCGCGTGAGTGAAGAAGGCTTTCGGGTCGTAAAGCTCTGTCAGATGGGAAAAAAGTTCATTTATTAATAGTATATGAATCTGATGGTACCGTCAGAGGAAGCACCGGCTAACTCCGTGCCAGCAGCCGCGGTAATACGGAGGGTGCAAGCGTTGTTCGGAATTATTGGGCGTAAAGAGCGTGTAGGCGGTATGATAAGTCAGATGTGAAAGCCCTGGGCTTAACCTAGGAAGTGCATTTGAAACTATCATTCTTGAGTATGGGAGAGGAGAGTGGAATTCCCAGTGTAGAAGTGAAATTCGTAGATATTGGGAGGAACACCCGTGGCGAAGGCGACTCTCTGGACCAATACTGACGCTGAGACGCGAAAGCGTGGGGAGCAAACAGGATTAGATACCCTGGTAGTCCACGCTGTAAACTATGAGAACTAGGTGTAGCGGGTATTGACCCCTGCTGTGCCGAAGCTAACGCATTAAGTTCTCCGCCTGGGGAGTACGGCCGCAAGGCTAAAACTCAAAGGAATTGACGGGGACCCGCACAAGCGGTGGAGCATGTGGTTTAATTCGACGCAACGCGAAGAACCTTACCTGGACTAGAATGTGAGGGAAGGGCGTCTAACAGCGTCCGTCCGGGCAACCGGACCCAAAACAAGGTGCTGCATGGCTGTCGTCAGCTCGTGTCGTGAGATGTTGGGTTAAGTCCCGCA
>JAAZBV010000135.1 GCA_012513605.1 Desulfatiglans sp.
CTGATCCGGTAAGCCTGATAACCATTTCAGCAAGTTCCCTCATATTGTATTCATTCGGATTACCCAGGTTTACAGGGCCTGTAAAGCCTTTAACGCTGTTCATCATCCTGATCATTCCATCTATCAAATCATCAACATAGCAGAATGATCTTGTCTGTGTGCCATCACCAAATATTGTGATGTTCTCACTCTTGAGGGCCTGGACAATAAAATTACTGACCACCCTGCCGTCATCAGGGTGCATCCTTGGGCCGTAGGTATTAAATATTCTGACCACCTTTATATCAACATTGTTCTGCCTGTAGTAATCAAAAAAGAGGGTCTCAGCGCACCGCTTACCTTCATCATAACATGCCCTTATACCTGTGGTATTTACATTTCCCCAGTAATCTTCCCTCTGGGGGTGGATGGTGGGGTCTCCATAAACCTCGCTTGTTGATGCCTGTAAAATCCTGGCCTTTACCCTTTTTGCAAGGCCAAGCATATTGATTGCGCCCATCACGCTTGTCTTGGTTGTTTTAACCGGGTTATACTGATAATGGACAGGGGATGCCGGGCATGCAAGGTTATATACCTGATCAACCTCCAGAAGAATGGGATTAACGATATCATGTCTCAAAACCTCAAGGTATCTGTTATCCATGAGGTGCAGTATGTTTCTTTTCTCGCCAGTGAAAAAATTATCAAGACATATAACATTGTTACCTTCAGCAAGGAGCCTTTCGCACAGGTGTGAACCCAGGAACCCTGCACCACCGGTAACAAGAATCCTTAACCTGTCATACTTGTATGCAACCATCTCTACCTCCTTAGAACCAGCTAAAAAGCTATATCATAAACATTAGAAAAATGTATAAAACAGGTGCAGCAAATAAAATGCTGTCTATCCTGTCAAGTATACCCCCGTGCCCCGGAAGCAGCTCCCCTGAATCCTTTATGCTAAAATTTCTTTTAAGCATGGATTCGGCAAGGTCACCGACCTGCCCGGCCGCAGACATGATAATTATCAGAGATATGATCGTCGGATCAACAGGATGAAGCCTGAAAATTTTTATAAACAGGATTGCAGCTATCAGGGCAAACACCAGCCCGCCTATTGCCCCCTCCCATGTTTTGTTGGGGCTTACAGTCTCATAAAGTTTGTGCCTGCCAAAAAGCTTTCCGCTGTAAAATGCACCCGTATCATTTGCTGCTGTAACAACCAGCAGGAAAAATATCCAGATACCCCTGACAGAGTGATTAATCAGATAAAGCCTGTCTATCTGGACAAGCATGGCAAGGGGGAGAGAGACATATATGAACCCGGCAGCTATCCTGCCGGTCTCTGACAAATATTTCTCTCCTCTTGATGGGTCAGAAAAGAGGAAATAGAGCATGGGCATAATCACCACAAGGCTGATTACCCCGGGAAGCAAGAGAACATTTCCCATATACAGGGTTAAAAACAGCGCAAGGGTGAGAAGTATGTCGATAATTTTAAGACTAATAGGGATTTGAGGCAGGGTAATCCTGTAAAATTCATTAAGCCCTGCTGCACTGAATAAAAACAGAAAAATGTAGAAAATCAATCTCGGGCTGAAACCTATGAGATAGATTACAATGGGTATTGCTACAATTGCGGTCAACCATCTTTTTAGATGCATAATAAACTTTTAAATATTATCGTTAATCGGCAGCGCCGAACCGCCTCTCCCTCTTCTCGTAATCAAGCAGGGCGGTAAGGTACTCCTTCTCTCTAAAGTCAGGCCATAGTGTTGGAGTAACATATATTTCAGTATATGCTACCTGCCACAAAAGAAAATTGCTTATCCTGTATTCACCGCTTGTCCTGATGAGTAGATCAGGGTCAGGGATGCCGGCAGTATACAGGCTATTACCTATCATGTCATCATTAATATCCTCTATATCAAGCTTGCCCGATTTTACCCTGGCCGCAATCTCTTTTACCGCATTTACTATCTCCTGCCTTGCGCCGTAGCTTAAGGCAAGTGTAAGAACCATATCATTATTAGCGGATGTCTTTTCAATTGTCTCATACAGCACCTTTCTTGCATCGGGAGGGAGCTTATCAATGTCGCCTATTGCATTTAACCTGATGCCATTATCAAGCATTTCAGAGAGCTCGCTTTTAAGGAACCTTTTAAGTATTTCCATGAGGGCAGCTATTTCAAGCCTTGACCTCTTCCAGTTTTCCTCCGAAAATGCATAAAGGGTCAGGTATCTGATACCGAGTTTCCTGCTTGTCCTGACTATTGTCCTGACAGACTCAGTACCCTCTTCATGGCCCTTTACCCTGTTCATCATCCTTTTTTTTGCCCAGCGGCCATTTCCGTCCATGATTGCGGCAACATGTATTGGCAGTTTTTTGGGATCCAGTTTGGTCATAAAGGCTTCTTTTATAAAAAATCATCAGATAAATTGAAAATATCCATTAACCGGAATAAAAGGTGAAGGGATATCTTTGCGGGTTACAGGATAACCCTGCCCCTGTGATGGAAATGGGGGCAGGTATTCTCGAGTTATAGACATGTATTAAAATTCTAGTATCTCTTTTTCTTTTTCAGAGGTAACTTTATCGACCCTGGAGATATAATCGTCAGTTATCTTCTGTACCTCTTCCTGGGCGCCGTGCATCTCATCCTCTGATATCTCCTTTTCATTCTTCAGATCCTTGAAGATATCATTGGCATCCCTCCGGTGATTCCTGACAGCAATCTTGGCCTCTTCAGCCATCTTTTTAGCCATCCTGGCAAGCTCTTTTCGCCTTTCCTCTGTAAGAGGAGGGATATTTATCCTGATAATCTTGCCGTCATTCATGGGTGTAAGCCCTAGCTCCGATTTCAGGAGGCTTTTTTCTATCTCCTTGATGATTGACTGATCCCAGGGTTTGATTGTAATCAGCCGGCTTTCCGGTACTGAAACAGATGCAACCTGATCAATTGGCATCTGGGAATCATAACAATTGACCCTGATGCCATCAAGCAGGGCAGGTGTAGCCCTGCCGGTTCTAAGCCTGAGAAAATCCTTCTTCAATGCCTCAATGGAATTGTTCATCTTATCATGCAGATCAGAAAATATTTCGTCTTTCATATCAGTCCCCTGTTATTAAGGTTCCAACATCATTTCCTGTGACGACCTTAAGAATATTTCCCCTCTCCTTAAGACTGAACACCAGTACAGGAAGGTTATGTCCCATAGCAAGGGTTATGGCCGTCATGTCCATTACCTTCAATTCCTTTTCTATATATTCCCTGTAGGTCAAGGTCTTGTATGGTTTTAGTGAAGGATCATCCTTGGGATCACGTTCATAAACACCTTCGACCTTGGTTGCCTTTAATAATACCTCGGCATCTATCTCCATTGCCCTTAAGGCAGCCGCTGTATCAGTGCTGAAAAAGGGGTTTCCTGTGCCTCCGCCAAACAGCAGAACCCGCCCCTTGATCAGGTGGCTGATTGCCCTTTTCCTGATAAAGGGTTCTGCCACCTTGTTCATATCAATAGCCGACATGATCCGTGTCTCAAGCCCCTCATTGTTCAGCGCCTCTCCAAGGGCAAGCGCATTAATTACTGTGGCAAGCATACCCATATGATCGGCAGGGGCACGTTTCATACCATAAGAATTGGAGTTAAGCCCCCGGAAAATATTCCCCCCGCCTATCACAACAGCAATCTGAACACCCTTATCATGGACATCCCTGATCTCACAGGCAATACCCTTGAGGGTCTCAGGATCAATGCCATAATTGCCTTTACCCATCAGGGCCTCACCGCTGATCTTGAGCAGTATACGATTGAAGCGGGTTGTTTTTTTACCCATTGGTCTCCCCAAGCTGGTAACGTACGAAACGATTTATAATAATATTTTCACCAGTCTTGGCTATCAGGTCGTTAAGGAGGTCCTGGATAGTAATATCCGGGTTCTTTACATATTGCTGTCCAAGAAGGGTAGTTTCAGCGTAAAATTTATTTATCTTACCTTCTACTATCTTTGCGAGCACATTCTCCGGCTTCCCTGATTCCCTTGCCTGTGTCATGTAGATATCCTTTTCCTTTTCAAGGATATCCGCAGGGATACCATCGCGGTTTACAGCCATGGGGTTGCTTGCAGCAATATGCATGGCTACATTCTTCACAAATTCGGTAAAATCACTGCTCTTGCCTGTAAAATCGGTCTCACAGTTGACCTCTAATAAAACACCAATCTTGCCGCCGGCATGGATATATGACTGAACCTGACCTTCAGAAGTTGACCTGCCTCCCCTTTTCATGGCTGTTGCAATACCCTTTTTCCTGAGGTATTCAACCGCCTTTTCTATATCACCATTGCTCTCCTTAAGGGCCATCTTACAGTCCATCATACCGACCCCGGTCTTCTCTCTTAATTCCTTAACTGCTGATGCCGTTATTTCCACTTTTATTCCTCCATATCATCGTCGTCGTCATCGTCGATGTCATCATATACTGAATCTTTCTTGTTAACTATGATTACCTCGGGGCCAGCCTTCTTTTCCAGCGCCACAGGGGCCGCTGCCTCAGGCTTTTCAGGCTCTTCATCCTTCTGCATTTCAGCCTCTGCCCTCAGCTTTTCCTCTGCCATAGCATGCCCTGCGATACAGGCATCAGCTATCTTAGAGCAGATAAGCCTTATGGATCTGATAGCGTCATCATTTCCGGGGATTACGTAATCTATATCATCAGGATCACAATTGGTGTCTGTAATGGCGATTACAGGTATACCGATCTTTTTTACCTCTTTTACAGCTATGTGCTCCCTTTTGGGGTCAACTATAAATACGGCGCCGGGCAGTTCATCAAGATGCTTAATACCGCCCAGGTTCTTTTCAAGTTTGGCCATTTCCCTTTCCATTGTAAGGGCCTCTTTCTTGGTATACCTGTTTATAGAGCCGTCTTCAAACATCTTTTCAAGCTCCTTCAGACGGGCGATACTCCTTTTTATGGTCTGAAAATTAGTAAGGGTTCCGCCAAGCCAGCGGTTTGCGACAAAAAACATCCCGCATCGTTCACTTTCCTCTATGATGGCATCATGGCTCTGTTTTTTTGTCCCTACAAACAGAACAGGATACCCTTCAGACACGGTCTTCACCACAAAATCATGGATATTGCTGAAGAGCTTTACAGTCTTCTGCAGATCAATAATGTGGATACCGTTCCTGGAGCCAAAAATATATGGTTTCATCTTCGGATTCCAGCGTTTTGTCTGGTGGCCAAAATGGACACCTGCTTCTAATAATTCTTTCATGTTAAGCACTACACCCATTAATTCCTCCTCATAATCCGGGATATTTATAATCCCGTTCCCACGGTTTAACCTCCGCCCGGGCACTGGCGAACTCCCATATGGTGGGGCACCGGGGCTAGTCCCGAACGTGCGAATTAGTACATATCGGGTTGAATAAACAACCCTTTTTACATATTATCCATATGTAAGAACTGGACATATTAACAATCATTATGAATTTTTTGCAAGAAAAAAATGCCTTTATTTACATTCAGGTAGAGACAGGTTTTAAACCTGTCTCTACTTTTATATTTTTATATAAATGACATTGGATGATATTATGTTATAAATAAAATCATTTCAATAGCAAGGAGATTTCAGATTGATCAACTCCCAGTGTTTAAACAATATTAAAAGGACGCTTGATGAGGCAGAAGAAAAGCGGTTCTCAAAATATGCCAGTCTGAGTAAAACCGCCGTAAGAAGGGTGGAGGAGGGAAATATTCACAGGGGTCACAGGCAGAATTTTTCACTTGATACAGACAGGATACTCCATTCTATGGCCTATTCAAGGTATATTGATAAAACCCAGGTATTTTACCTTGTAAAAAATGATCATATCACCCACAGGGTGCTGCATGTTCAGCTCGTCTCAAAGATATCCCGCACAATAGGCAGGCTTTTAATGCTTAATGAGGATCTGATAGAGGCAGTCTCCCTTGGACACGATATAGGCCATGCCCCTTTTGGACATGATGGTGAGAGGTTTCTTTCAAGGCTTTCATTAGACCACGGGATCGGGTATTTCCAGCATAACCTTCAGAGTGTCAGGTTTCTTGAAAAGATAGAAAGAAAGGGCCGGGGCTGGAACCTCACACTCCAGGTATTGGACGGGATACTCTGCCATGATGGTGAGATACATAAAAAAAAGCTCTGCCCCAAGACAGACAAAAACTTTGACATAATGGCCAAAGAGATAGCTGAAAAAGAAAATGATCCCCATTTTGAGATCCTCCCCATGACACTTGAGGGGTGTGTGGTGCGTATGGCAGACACCATAAGCTATGTTGGGAGAGATATAGAGGATGCCATACGCTTAGGGATCATAAAAAGGCAGGATATACCTGAAAGCTGCCGCAGCACCCTTGGAGAGACAAACGGTACCATTGTCTATTCCCTTGTTGAAGACCTTGTGGAAAACAGCCTTGATAAACCATATATCTGTTTCAGTGACAAGATAAGCAACTCGTTAAAGGAGCTTAAGGATTTTAACCGCGACAGGATATACCTGAGCGAAACCTTCTTTAAACAGACAGCAAAACTGGAGCTTATGTTCAGGCTTATGTTTGAGAGATACAGTGAAGACCTGAAAACCAAAAACACCGGTTCCGAGATTTACGGTGAGTATCTCAGGGGAATGAGCGAGGAATACAGGGAGACAAGCTCAACGGCAATGGTGGTAAGGGATTTTATGGCAGGTATGACAGATGAATACTTTCTTTCACAGTGCCGCAAATACCTGTTTCCCGAGATAAAAACTGCCCCATCACAGTCTTACAGCTATATGGACTGATTATCTTATGGAAATCAGTTCATCCAGTTCCATTATCATGCGTGTGAAGGATTTTGGCGAATCTGATCTTATAATCACCTTTTTTACCCCGCTGGAAGGTAAGGTCAAGGGGATAGCAAAGGGGGCGCGCCGGAGCAGAAAGAGGTTTGTAAACTGCCTGGATATCTTCTCGCATGTAAAACTGGAATACAGCCTTAAAAAAAAGGATGGCCTCTATTTTATACACTCAGGCAAGCTTATTGACGCATACCCTAGCTTAAGAAAGGACTACGCAACACTTATCAAGGCAAGCTACATGATAGAGCTTACCGAGATGCTTTTCCCATGGAATCTACCTGACAGAGGTATGTTTGATACACTGATGAACTCCTTTGAGATTCTTGATAAAGGTGGCAATACCGATATTGTTACTGTTTTTTTTGAACTGGCCGCAATGGCCCTTGGCGGGTACAGCATTAACCTTGAAAAATGTTCCATATGCGGCAGGGCATACAAAGGGATTGGAACAGCGGTCTTCAGGCCAGATACAGGCGGCATAGCCTGCATGAGGTGTCAGGGGGTAACAAAAGCCACACCGGGCTTAAGCCCTGACACGGTAAATATGATTAAAAAAATTCAGGCGGGCCTGTCAAAGGAATGTTTTGACATCTGCACCTCAAAGGACTTCTTAGATGAAATTAGACCGGTACTTAAACTCCACAGGGAATACAGGCTGGAAAACAGGCCAAGAACCGCGGGTTACCTGGAGTAGTCATTTTAAAGCATAAAGCCCCTTTAATAGAAAAACATTGACATTCTGACCTGGTCTGGTCAGACTATATTGCATCAGGAGGTAGTCATTATGCTGATAACAAATATTTCAGAGGCAAAGGCCCAATTATCATCACTTATTGAAAAGGTAAAAGCAGGTGAGGAGGTAATAATAGGAAAAGCAGGAACGCCTGTAGCCAGATTGGTAAAATATGAGATTAAAAATGTCCAGCGGACCCCCGGTGCACTTAAAGGAAAGATTATAATAGCGGAAGATTTTGATGATTTGCCATCTGATATTGCCAAGGCATTTGGGATGGAAGAATGATGAATCTTTTATTGGACACACATGTACTACTATGGTGGCTGAATGATAATCCAACCCTCTCAAATAAAGCAAGGGCAGCAATTTCAGAATCACTGAATGTAGTGTTTATCAGTGCTGCCGTTATCTGGGAAATTCGTATTAAACAGTCTTTAGGGAAACTGAAAATTCCAAAAGATTTTCAGTCAGTTGTTGAAGCGCAACCATTTGAGACTCTTGATATCACAACCGAACATGCCCATAAAATTCTATCACTCGCAAAATATCATAGAGATCCATTTGACAGAATGCTCATCGCACAAGCCATGGTTGAACGCTTTACACTGATAACCAGGGATAAAAATATTATGAAATATGAGGTCCCCTATATAGAAGCATAAAACTCTGTTCTCGTAGAAACGAGAATGCATCCTTTACCATTTTTTTAAGGTTGTAATTATCTGATTCAGGCTTTCAAAACAGAAAAACCAAGTAAGCATCAGCATAGGGTTTTACCTAAATAACGATAAATATATTTAAACTCTATTCATACATAAAATAAAGGAGACCTAAATGTTCGGAATTAAATTCATAAAAATGCAGCCGACTGATTATGTTATTCAATATCGTAAAGGTAAGATCGTTAGAGAAGGAACAGGGTTATTCTTCTTTTATTATGCCCCTTTCTCTTCACTGGTCAGGATTTCAGTTGCCAGTATCGATGCCCCTTTTATCTTTAAAGAGGTTACAATAGACTTTCAGGAAGTAACAGTCCAGGGTCAGATAACATACAGAGTTTCTGATCCAATGAAATTATCAAGGTTAATGAATTTTACTCTTGGACCTGATGGGAAGAATTATACTTCAGAAGATCCTGATAAATTGCCTCAAAGACTTATAAATCACGCACAGGTTTTAACAAGAGATACACTAAAAGCTATGACTCTAAAAGAAGCACTGAAACAGGCTGGTAATATTGTTATTGCACTGCGGGAAGGATTCAAGAATGCCGAAACAATAACCAACCTTGGAATTGAAGTCGTAGACCTTTCAATTTTGGCGATAAAACCAACGCCTGAGACCTCCAGGGCACTTGAGGCTGAGGCAAGAGAACAAATCCTGAAAGAGGCCGATGATGCAATTTATTCCAGAAGAAATTCTGCGGTAGAACAGGAAAGGACTATAAAAGAAAATGAACTCAATACTGAAATCGCTGTAGAAAACAAGAAACGCCAGATAAAAGAAACACAGATGGATGCTGAAAAATCTGTTCAGCAAAAAAGAAGAGAGATTAAGGAGGCTGAAATGGCTGCTAAAATTTCTCTGGAGGAGAAAAATAAAGAACTTGTTGCACTGGCAACTGAAAATACAAAGCATGAGGCAGATACAAAGGCTTATAGTATATCTGTGATGATGAAAGCCATTTCCGGAACAGACCCGAAAGTAATTCAATCGCTTGCCAGTGCAGGTATGGATCCTTCACAATTAGTCGCATTTGCATTCAAGGAATTGGCCGAAAGTGCAAGTAAAATTGGTCAATTAAATATTTCCCCTGAATTGCTGCGTGAATTAATGGCTAAACAGGAAAGTAAATGACAGATAGGTTTTCTGAAAACAAGATCATCCTGATAACGAGGAAGACGCGTCTTGATGATCTCATATTAAGGTTTAATACTGAAGCTCAAGCCAGGTTTTATATAGAACATCTTGGTTCTGATTTTTCGGATTATGTACTTGAAGATAAAAAATACAAGTCAGCAGTAAAAGAAGCAACTAATACTCTCTCCAGACTTGGCCGTCTTCAGATTTTAGATCGGTCATTTGTACCAAACTTTATTTTTGGTAAAGAAGATATAATTGTTGCTCTTGGGCAGGATGGTCTTGTCGCAAATATCCTAAAATATCTGGACAAGCAACCGGTTGTGGGCGTCAACCCTGATCCTGATCATTATGAAGGGATACTGCTTCCATATATTGTATTTGAATTGGCAGATGTAATACAAAAGGTGTTAAAGAAAAGCAGTGCGATCAGGCAGATTACAATGGCAAGAGCAGTACTTAATACAGGGCAGTCAATGTATGGAGTTAATGATATTTTTATTGGCCCCAAAACCCACATATCGGCGAGGTACTCCATTCAAATTGAAAAGAAAAAAGAAGATCAGTCATCAAGTGGTATTATCGTATCAACAGGGCTTGGTTCAAGCGGATGGCTAAGAAGCGTGATTGCTGGTGCAACAGGGATATCGTCTGCAACTACCGGAAGACAGATTGAGGTGAGACAAAAGACAAAATTCACCTGGGAATCAGATTATCTTTATTATTCTGTACGTGAACCCTGGCCAAGCAAAACTTCCTCAGCAAATTTGACATTCGGTAAAATTACCAAAAGGAATCCCCTTAAAATTACATCGGCCATGCCTGAAAGCGGTGTATTATTCAGTGACGGTATTGAAACTGATTTCATTGAATTTAATTCAGGAACAGTAGCGACAATCGGTGTTGCTGATAAAAAAGGGCACCTTGTTGTTAAAGGATGATATTATGATTAATCTTAACGAGTTTCGGGCATTGTTCTAACCTTCCATATCGGAAAATTTGCCGGCTACTCATATGTGCTGTATCTTAAAATGGGAGATGATAATGATAATTGAATATACCCCCACACTTTCTGATCTTTTGCATGCTGCTCGTGAAAATGAAAAAAGGCAATGGAGGGTTGCCAATAGAATCGTATCAGTATCTTTAATAATACTTGGCATTATGTTTTTTGTTTGGAATTCAATTTTGTTCAGTGGTATCTTTCTGTGCTTAGGGTTTCTAGAATTATTCAACCTTCTACCTTCATCTTGTGTGTATTCCCCGTAATCCGGTGGCTTATTCCACGCCAATCCGGATGGTGATTCCACGGGAATCCGGATGCCTAATCCACAGTAAAGCGGATAGCGAAGCTAAAAAAAATAACAAAAATAAATTATAAGACATCAGTCGTGAACAAGTTTATCTAATCCCCGGATTTAGTCAATGGGGAACTATTTTTTCTCATAGATTTTCCTTTTAACTCTATTTTATAAGCAGAATGAACCAGCCTGTCCAGGATGGCATCAGCAAGGGTCGGATCACCTATTAAGTCATGCCATGTATCAACAGGGAACTGGCTTGTGACCATGGTTGAAGAAAGAGAGTTTCTATCTTCAAGTATCTCCAATAGATCATGCCTGGACTCATCAGTCATTTTAAATAACCCCCAGTCATCAAAGATTAAAAGTTTTGTTTTTGCATAGTCTTTAAGGATCTTTCCATATCTGCCATCACCTTTGGCAATATTAAGGTCATGGAAGATCCTTGGTATCCGGATATAATGCACAGAATAGCCTTCCCGGCAGGCCTTCTGAGCAAGGGCGCAGGCGATATAGGTTTTACCGGTTCCGGTTGGGCCTGTGATAATGAGATTATTGGCATCTTTAATCCAGTCACAGGAAAAGAGTTTTGCCATAAGGGATTTATCAAGGCCTCTTGGATGCCTGAAGTCAATATCCTCTATACAGGCGCTTTGTTTGAGCTTCGCATTTTTTACCGTGTCTTGAGCTTCCGGTTTTCTCTGTATGAGGTTTCTCTATCAACCATAAACCCGAGACGTTCTTCAAAGGAAAGTGATGCAATATCCGGCAGCTGCATCTGCTCTTCAAGGGTTATAGCCATACCGTTTAGCCTTAAAGATTTGAGTTGATCAATTATTGGATGAATCAGCATAAGTTTTTTCTCCTTCTTCATTAGATTGATAATACTCCCGGCCTCTGATATTGGAATGGGTTATAAAAGAGGTCTGTTGAGGGCCTTCTTTTTGAGGGGGCAGCCTGTCAAGGCCCTTTTCAAGGATGGCGCGGATGCTTTTATAGGATGGGCTTCCAATCGCCAGAGCTCTTGAACAGGCAGCCTCCAGTCTTTCCTGTGTGTAGCTTTTCCCAAGACTTATTATCCCAATACATGACCTGAACCCCTGTTGAGGATGCATTCTGCTTTCCATAATAAGTTCTACTGTACTGGCA